>DHWW01000121.1:3530-3883 GCA_002413385.1 Granulicella sp. UBA5172 | reverse complement strand
GCGTCTCCGATGGCGTGGGAGCATCACTATGGCATCGTGGTGGCGATTGCAGCGTGGGCCTGGTTTGCGCATGGGTGCTGGATGAAGGAGCGACCGTGGGTGTTGGGGGTCGCGGTATTTCTTTGCATGAATTTCCTGCCGGCGTTCAACTATCTTGCGGATAAGCGCGGATGGAATCTTCTGCAATCGTATTTGTATTTTGGGGCGCTGCTGCTGCTGGGATGGTTGATGCATCTGAGCCGGGGTGTCGGCGAGCAAGTGCCCGGACATTCGTCCCAGGGTTAGCGCTCGAGCGCCATCGCGACAGAGTTGCCGCCGCCGAGGCAGAGTGCGGCGACGCCTTTGTGGGCGTT
>DHWW01000121.1:3016-3524 GCA_002413385.1 Granulicella sp. UBA5172 | reverse complement strand
CCTGGACGGCGAAGGCTTCGTTGAGTTCGTAGAGGTCGACGTCATTGAGCGACCACTTTGCGCGGACTAAGACTTTCTGGATTCCTGTGACGGGAGCAAGCATGACCCAGCGCGGTGCGACGCCGCTGGTGGCCTGCGCGCGGATGATGGCGAGTGGCGTGAGGTGGAGTTCGCGAGCGCGATCAGCGGACATGAGGACGACGGCGGCGGCGGCATCGTTGACGCCGGGTGCGTTGCCTGCGGTGACGGTGCCGTCTTTTTTGAAGGCAGGCTTGAGGGATGCGAGGGCTTCAAGCGAGGTGTCGGGGCGGACGCTCTCGTCGATGGTGAGGAAGGCGGGAGGTGCGCCTTTTTTTGTGGCGAGAGGGACGGGGATGATCTCCGCATCGAAGCGGCCTTCGCGTTGAGCGGCGGCCGCTTTGAGGTGGGAGTGGAGAGCGTAGGCGTCCTGCTGCTCGCGGGTGATGGAGTGCTTCTCGGCGACGAGTTCACCGGTCATCCCCATGTG
>DHWW01000121.1:0-2908 GCA_002413385.1 Granulicella sp. UBA5172 | reverse complement strand
GCTTTGAGGCCGGAGCCGCAGACCATGTTGATGGTGAGGGCGGAGACGGTGTCGGCGAGGCCTCCGCGGAGTGCAGCCTGGCGTGCGGGATTTTGGCCGAGGCCGGCGGGGAGAACGCAGCCCATGATGCATTCTGTGACATCGGAGGGCGTGATGGTGGAGCGGTCGACGGCGGCACGCACGGCGATGGCGCCGAGTTCGACGGCGGAGAGATGGGAGAGCGCTCCCAGAAATTTTCCTACGGGGGTTCGTGCTGCACTGACAATGACGACTTCTCGCATTGGGACTCCTGCGTTGGTGATGCTGGACACCTTTTGAGACACGCGATCAGGTGGCCGCGGCAACAACGTAGTATACGGCGCATGAGCCATGACGAGGNNAGGCGGGTGCATCGCCGAGGGTGTCGGCGAGCGTAGCGGTGGTGGTTGCTTCGGTGTTGTTCGGGAGCCTGCATGTCTACGAGGGCGTTGGCGGTGTTGTGTTGATTGCTTGTTTGGGCGTGATGTATGCCGTAGTGGCTCTGCGGCTTGGCAACTTGAGAGCGGTGATTGTTGCGCATGTGCTCCAGGACTTTCTGGCGTTTGCAGTGATCATGACGAGGCATCTTCGCTGTGCTTGATGAGATTGGCGAAGAGGGTGGAAAAAGGGGAATGAAATTTCGTTGCGATCGGTTCGTTTTTTGCTTGACTCTTCGGCGCGAGAAAACTATACCTTCGTTAGCTGCTTCATAAAGATGAATGCAGCGTCGATGGTCAACATCGATCGGGAGCGCAGGCAAACGCAACCAAGGCAAAGCATCACAGTAAAGGCAACACACTCAGGGAATGCGATCTTCGCATTCCCTGAGGTGTTTAATCGCCAGTGTTTATCAGGGTTTCGCGTGTAGTGCAGAGGCGGTATGCTGGACTGCATGACGAGACGAAGATGGATTGCCGATACGTGGACAGAGACAACTGCATCGTTGAAGGGTGAACAGGCGGGGCATCTTGCGCGTGTACTGCGGGCACAGCCGGGGCAGATTTTCGATGTCGTGGCGAATGGATTTTTGCACCGTGCAGAGATTGTGACGGCTGACGAGCGTGAGGTGGTGTTCGCGCTGCACGAGGAGTTGGAGGCAGAGAGTGCGCTGCCGGTGCATCTGCTGATGGCCGTGTTCAAGTTCGATCACATGGAGTGGGGAATGGAGAAGGCTACGGAGTTGGGAGTCGCACGGATTACTCCAGTGATTGCGCGAAGGACAGAGAAACATTTAGCGCAGGCTGCGGCGAAGCGCGTGGAGCGTTGGCGGAGAATTGTGCGCGAGGCGTCGCAGCAGTCGCGCAGAAGCGATGTGCCGGAGGTGGATGATCCGGTGACGCTGAAGGTGGCGCTGGGGATGGTGAGCGCGGAGAGGAAGTTGCTGCTCGCGGAGACGGAGCAGGAGAACTCGTTGAAGGCGGCGCTGGTGGGTGAGGTTGCAAGCGTGGCGCTGGCGATTGGGCCGGAGGGTGGATGGGCCGCGGAGGAGATTGCTTTGTTTGCGGAGAGCGGATGGAGGAGTGTGACGCTGGGGCCGAGGATTCTGCGGGCGGAGACGGCGGCGATTGCGGGGTTGGCGGTGTGCGCCGCGATGTTGTAGAGCGAGCCTTCATTGGTGGGTCCACTCATAAGCCGCTGCAACGTCTATATGTCCATACTGCCTGGTTGCAAGTTCCGAGTGGAGGCGGCCTTTTCTTGCAACCTGGAACTAATTTTTTGCGCTACTGGGGGCCGTGGTATTGCTCTACGGGGTCGGCGGAGTGGACCCACGCGGAGTTGATGAGGTTGCGGAGTTCGATGGCTCCGGCGGCGAGGCGCTCTGCGGTGAAGGATTTGGCTTCGGGGGTGCCCGCGCCTTCGAAGCCGTGGTCTTTGTCTAGTTGATAGACCTTTTCGACGAGGGAGTTGGAGTGGTGGATGTAGTTCCAGTATTGGGTCCACTCGTCGTCGATGACGGTGGGTTGGGAGTCGGCTACGAGGGGTGCTACGTCCGAGGGCTTGATGTTGGCGGAGACGTAGATGGATTCGAACTGCGAGTGGATGTGGTGCCCGGTGGTGTAGTGGTGGGGGTTGGGGCCGGTCCAGCCGTTGTACTGGAGGGTGAGGTGCAGGGGCTGGGAGCCGTCGCCGACGTAGTGGCCGAGCCAGCCGGCGTCGTAGAGGATGGCGAGCTGGACGGGGGCGGTGTCCTGGTTGGCGGCGGTGAGGTGGCGGTACTCTCGCATGTCGGACTTGAGGCGCTGCCAGACTTCTTCGACTTGCCAGGGCTGGAAGCCTACGGTCTCGAAGTTTCTGATCTCGGGGTGATGAGGGAGCGCGGCGGTGAGGTTGCGGATGAAGTCGTAGCGCTTGCGGGGGAAGTTGTAGCCGTCGAGGCAGTCTGGCGTTCCATTGGCGCAGCTTGTTGCACCGTAGATGGCCCACTCGTAGTCGAGGAAGTGGTCAGGGGACTGGGTGGCGGTGAGCTCGGGCTCGGCGTCGCGCTGCTTCCAGCGGTCGGGCTCGGGGCCGAGCCACTCGATGACGCCGAGGCCGTTGGGGTTGCGGAGGAAGTAGGGGACGTCGGCGGGGAGGTACTGCGCGGCTAGCTTGTTGATGAGCATGTGGCCGTCGCGGCCCCAGGCGTGGGCGGCGGGGGTGGTGAGGATGGGGAGGAGCGTGGCGGCGAGGGCGACGCGGGTGATGAGGGTGAGGCGCATGGGGTGAGTATAGCGGGGGGGTGGGCGCGGCGGCGTTCGACGTGCTGACCACGGCGTAGACTGTTGCGCATGGCTCTGAATGGGACGATAGTGGAGCTTCGACCTTAGTGTGAGGCCGTGAAGGTTTCTGGCGAGAATGGATCGAGCGGTATGGGCTGATCGGGCCCATCGGGGTCCTTCGACTGCGCGCT
>DHWW01000260.1 GCA_002413385.1 Granulicella sp. UBA5172 | reverse complement strand
TGGCGGCGGACGATGTCGATCATGGTGCGGTGCTCCCGGTGCAGGCTGCTTTATCGTACGTGGGGCGAGTTAGCGGAGGTAGGCGTCGTTGCCGGTGATCCAGTCCTGGCGGGGTGGGGCGAAGATGTCGAAGTCGATGGTGTCTTCGAGGGCTTCGGCGGAGTGGGGAAGATGGGCGGGGATGACGAGGACCTCTCCGGCGCGGACGATCTTCTCGACGGTGGAGCCTTCTTCGCCGAGGGAGAAGAGGAGAGCTCCTTCGGTGATGTAGGCGATCTGCTCGTTGGAGTGCTGATGGCGAGGGACGATGCAGCCCTTCTTGAGCACGATGCGGGCGAGCATGGCCTGCGAGCCGGTGACAAACTGGCGGGTGAGCGAGGGGTTGAGTTGGTCGGCGGGGATGTCGGACCAGCGGGTGTGGATGGCTTCAGTGGACATCGTAAAAGAGTACCGCGAGTGGAAGAGAAAGGCACCTGTAGCCGAGCCGAGTGTTGTACAGTAATGGCACTGGAAACAAATTGTACGGGTGCAGAAGAGGATGAAAACTCTCAGGCTGACTCGTATGACTGCGCCGTCAGGGTGCAGAGGCTGAAGGAAGTTACCGATTGGTATTGAGATTCTGAGAGGCACATCGGCACATGGATTGGATGCAGAGGCTTTATTGCGTGGGAGCAGGTAAGAGAATGTCCGTCGTGACGCAACGGGTGGCTGCTCGTTGGGTGGCGGTACTGCTGCTGTGTTGTGGCATCGCGGCCGGAGTGGCGGCAGGGCAGGCTCCTGCGGCCTCGCAGACGGATAGGATTGCGGCGCTGGAGAAGAGTGTTGCGCAGAATGCAGAGGCGATTGCCAAGGCGCAAAGCAATGCGGACAACTCGTGGATGCTGACCAGCGCGGCGCTGGTGTTGATGATGAGTGGGCCGGGGCTGGCGCTGTTTTATGGCGGGCTGGTGCGGAAGAAGAACATCCTCGGAACGATGATGCAGACGTTCGCGATGATGGCGGTGATTACGGTGCTGTGGGCGGTGGTGACGTATTCGCTGGCGTTCGGGACGGGGAATGCGTTTATTGGGGGGCTGCACAACATGTTTTTGCGTGGGGTTGGGCTGACTCCTGATCCGGCGTATGCGGGGACGATTCCGCTGCAGACGTACATGGTGTATCAGTTGATGTTTGCGATTATTACTCCGGCGCTGATTACGGGAGCGTTTGCGGAGCGGATGAAGTTTTCGGCGATGCTGATCTTCATGGTGCTGTGGGCGATTTTTGTGTATAGCCCGATGGCGCACATGGTGTGGGGCGTGGGTGGATTTCTGAATGCGTCGGCGGTGGGGATGGGCGGGCTGGCGGGACGGTTTCCTTGCCTGGATTTTGCGGGCGGGACGGTGGTGCATGTGACGTCGGGGGTGAGCGCGCTGGTGACGGCGATCTACCTGGGGAAGCGGCTGGGGTTTCCGCAGAAGGCGTTCGTGCCGCACTCGGTGGTGCTGAGTTTTATCGGGGCGTGTTTGTTGTGGGTGGGGTGGTTTGGGTTTAATGCGGGGTCGGCGCTGGGTGCTGGGGGGCTGGCGACCACGGCGTTTGTGGCGACGCAGTTTGGAGCGGCGGCTGGGGCGATTGGATGGGCCGCGGCGGAGTGGATTCGGAATGGGAAGCCTTCGGCGCTGGGAGGGATTTCAGGAGCGGTGGCAGGGTTGGTGGCGATTACTCCGGCGTCGGGCTTTGTGAGGCCGATGGATGCGCTGTGGATTGGACTGATTGCGGGGCTGTTCTGCTTCTTCATGGTGGTGAAGGTGAAGAATATTTTTGGCTATGACGACTCGCTGGACGCGTTTGGCGTGCATGGCGCTGGCGGCACGATGGGGGCGATTCTGACGGGATTTTTTGCGAATTCAGTGGTGAATCCGATCTTTGGAGCGGGGAAGGCTACGGGATTTTTCGAGGGAAATCATCGCCAGGTGCTGGACCAGCTGGTGGGAGTCGGGATTGGCTGGACGATTTCTATCGTTGGGACGCTGATTATTCTGTACGTTGTAGATAAGCTGGTAGGTCTGCGCGTGAGTGAAGACGACGAGCGCGAGGGACTGGATCTGTCTCAGCATGGCGAAGAAGGCTATGACTGGGAAGGAGCTTAGGGTCAAAGGAAGTTGGGAAGGGACGAGAGGCAGAGATGCAAAAGATTGAAGCAGTGATCCAGCCGTCAAAGCTGGATGCAGTGAAGGATGCGTTGGTAGAGGCTGGAATTTCGGGAATCACGATCTTCGAGGCACGTGGGCACGGTCGGCAGAAGGGGCACACGGAGTTTTATCGCGGCAGAGAGTATGCGGTTGATTTGCTGCCGAAGATCAAGCTCGAACTGGTTGTGACCGATGAGATGAAGGACAAGGCAATCGACGCAATTATCGGTGCGGCACGAACGGGCCGCATTGGGGATGGCAAGATCTTTGTTTCGAAGATTGATGAGGCGATACGGATTCGTAACGACGAGCGCGGAGAGATTGCACTGTAAGGGGGAGCAGCGACGAACTTGACATCCAGCAACGGAGACGGTGGCGGCGGCGGAGTGAATCCGACGTCCGGTGCTACGGCGCGCGGGGAATATGAACGGCGGATGGTGAAGATCCGGCGGGGCTTTCGAGTTGAGCGGCGACGGGCTGCGGGCGGCGAGCGCTCGGGCTGAGCTGGTGGATGAACTGGTGATGCGGTTCTGGAACGAAGAGGTGAAGGCCAACCCGAAGCTGGGCGTGGGGGTGGCGGTTACGGCGATTGGGGGATTCGGGCGGGGGCACCTGTTTCCTTACTCGGATGTGGACTTGTTTTTCTGCGTGGAGAAGAGTGCGGAGAAGCTGGCGAAGGAGTCGATTCGGAGGGTGTCGCAGTCGCTGTGGGACTGCGGGCTGCAGGTGTCGTTGACGACGCGGCCGCCGGGTGAGTGCGAGCGGCTGGATGCGGTGAATCCGGAGTTTGGGCTGGCGTTGCTGGACCTGCGCAAGATTGGCGGGGACGAGGCTGTTTTTGCGAAGCTGCGGGACAAGTCGGTGGCAAAGCTGCGGTCAAAGGATGCGAAGGCGATCGGTGCCGCGCTGGCGGAGTTGACTCGGGAGCGGCACACGAAATATGGGGATACGCTGTTTCACCTGGAGCCAAATATCAAAGACTGTCCGGGTGGACTGCGGGATGCGAATGTCTGCCATTGGCTGAAGGGATTGCGGGGGGAGCCGGGGACCAGGGAGCGATGGGTTTGCAGAGGCGGTCGCATTTCTGGCGGCGGTGCGATGCTTTCTGCATTATCGGCATGAACGCGGCGATAATGCGCTGGACTGGCAGGCTCAGGATGCAGCGGCACAACGGAGGATTGGGCTGACGGGATCGTCGCAGGACAGGGTGGATGCGGCGTACTGGATGCGGGTGTACTTCCGTCATGCGCGGGTGGTGGAGAGGTATCTGCTGCGGGAGGCGGCGGGTGCGGGATTGAAGGTGGCGTCGAATGCGGTGGTGCGGCGAATGCGGGTGCCGGAGAGGGCAGGATTTCTGCTGCGGG
>DHWW01000055.1 GCA_002413385.1 Granulicella sp. UBA5172 | reverse complement strand
CGCGCGGCGGGGGCGCTGGGGGGGAGTTCGGCGCTGTATGGCAGCCTGCGGGCGGTGGACCGGCACCTGGGACTGGCGACCGAGTTGCGGATTGGTTCGACGGACGCGAATCTGCCGCTGTCGCTGGGGATTCCAGCGCTGGCGATTGGTGCGGGCGGGAAAGGCTGGGGAATTCACACGCTGCTGGAGGGATACGATCCGACAGGGCGGGACCTGGCGCTGCGGAGAGTTTTGTTGCTGCTGCTGGATACGTGTGGTGTGGTTGCGGGTTGAGCGAGTTTTCGAAGTGCCCGCAGAGATTCTCGGGGGTTTGCAATCATTTACGCCGCCGGTGTTTCCGATGCTTCGCAGTCTGGCGGACTGCCTGGGCTTTTGCCCCTCTCACTGCGGAAAGGAATGAGCTTGCGGCAGGCGGCGGTGGCACTCGCCCGAGCAGCAAGGCCCGCGTCGTAACCCTTGGCCCGTAGAGCGCGCGCCGGGAGCTGTTGTCTTCGCGGACCACTGCGCCGTCGAAGGTCATCCCCAGAAAAGCGCCTTGAGCGCGCGAGTAGGTCAGGATCAGCGCGTTGAAACTTCACGTCGGTATTTTCAGAGGAATGCCGTCCCAGGGGGCCCACAGCTACGGATGCATCCCTGCCAATTTCGAATTTGCTCGACAGTAGCTTCTGCATGCCCCTGGTGCCCTTGATCACCATGACAAGGTCAACAGCTTCCGCGCCGATCTGCGTTCCCCAGCTACCACCGCCCATTTCGATGAAGGCCGGCGCACTCCAACCCGTCCGGGTGCGGCAAGTGGCTACTCCCTTTCCTTCTTCGGCTCCAAAAACGAATCCGCCTTTGATCAAATGGGGTACGACCGCTATGCACCTTGCCCGCCTCATGATTCGGTCGGGAATGCGCTTGTCGGATGCGTCCATGATCTCGTGCATCACTTTTGCCGCGCGATCGAGGCGGTTGACGGCATCCTGACGGTCTGGCGCGGCGCGGCAGAGCGATGGGCAACACATCATGGCGAGCAAGCATATCCATTTTTTCATTGGGAGGACCTCATCCCCTGCCGGTACGCGGCGTCCCCCATATCGAGGTCTGGTGCGTTGGATGCGAGAAGCTCCCTCATCCATCACGCTGCTGCGAAATATCCCGCAGATGGCGTGGAGCAACTTCATCGTCACGCCTTAATTCGCAACATGCGAGGTGGATTGGCTTGATAGACTCAGGGCGTGAACTTCCTACTTCGTAAGAGCAAACTGGCGGCGTGCGTTGGGTTAATGATGGTGGCTTGTGGGCTGCAGGCACAGGCTCCGGACACGATTTTCTTNNGCGGGGAAGATTGTCGGCGTGGGGAGCGACCGGGAGATGCTGGCGCTGAAGGGGGAGCATACCGCGACCATCGATCTGCAGGGAGCGTTTGCGATGCCGGGATTCAATGACGCGCATACGCATATTGCTTCGGCGGGAGAGCAGCGGCTGACTCTGGATCTGGACAATGTTCCTTCCCTGGCGGTGATGCTGGCGAAGGTGAAGGCGTATGCTGCGACGCTGGCTCCGGGAGAGTGGATTCAGGGAGGAGGGTGGGACCACACGAAGTGGCCGGGGGCGAAGTTGCCGACACGGCAGGAACTCGATGCAGTGAGTGCGGGGCATCCGGCGTTTCTGGGGCGCACGGATGGGCATATTGCGATTGCGAACAGTGCGGCGCTGGCTGCGGCAGGGATCACGGATGAGACGGCGAATCCGCAGGGCGGAGAGATTGACCGCGACGCGGAGGGACATGCGACGGGCATCATCCGCGAGGGGCCGGCGTTGACGCTGGTGGAGCAGCATATTCCTCCGCCGAGCGTTGCGACCAGACGCAAGGCGCTGGAGTTGTCGATCGAGGATGCGCTGTCGCATGGGGTGACGTCGGTGCAGGATTTTTCAAGCTGGGACGACTGGATGGTAATGGGGGAGATGGAGTACGAGCGCAAGCTGCCGCTGCGGATTTCGGAGTGGATTGCCTTCGATCTGCCAGTCGCCGTGCTGGATGAGCGGAGGGCGAGCCATCGGGCGGACAATCCGCTGCTGCATCCTGGAATGCTGAAGGCGTTCATGGATGGGTCGCTGGGTTCGCGGACGGCGGCGATGAATGATGCGTATGCGGATGATGCCGGCAACTCGGGGATTGCTCGCTATCAGCAGCAGAAGCTGAATGACCTGGCGGCGGCACGGGCTGCGGATGGGTTCCAGCTGGGGTTCCATGCGATTGGGGATCTGGCAAACGATATGGCGCTGAATGCGTTTGCTGCGGCAGAGCAGGTGGGCCGGCCCGCAAATGTTCCGACGTCGCCCGGAGATCCTGACGCTACGATTGTGACGGCTCCGCCAGCGGCGGTGAAGCCGGGAGATTTTCGCTTTCGGATCGAGCACGCGCAGGTGGTTTCGCCGGGGGCGTTCGAGCGCTTTGCACAGCTTGGGGTGATTGCGAGCATGCAGCCGTCGCACCTGCTGACGGATATGGCCTGGGCGGAGGCGCGGCTGGGGCCGGAGCGGGCGAAGCGGGCTTATGCGTGGAAGTCGTTTCTGGACCATGGGGTGACGCTGGCGTTCGGAACGGATTATCCGGTGGAAGGGATTTCGCCGTTCCGCGGGCTGTATGCGGCGATTACGCGGGAGAATGTGCAGGGCACGCAGACGTTCGAGCCGCAGGAGAAGATCACGATCGATCAGGCGATCTATGCGTATACGCAGGCGTCGGCGTTTGCGGAGTTCAGGGAGAAGATGAAGGGGCGGCTGGAGCCGGGGTATCTCGCGGACATGGTGGTGCTGGATCGAGATATTACGAAGGTGTCGCCGCAGGAGGTGCTGCATACGAAGGTGCTGCGGACGGTGGTGGGAGGGAAGACGGTGTACGAGGCACGATGAACTCATTGCGCTCACGGACGATGGTCGCGCATCTGCTGCTGCTGGCGGTGGTGCTGGTGTGGGGAGCNNTTTCTGGCGCTGGGATACCAGTTTCAGACGTTGGGGCTGAATCATACGACGGCGTCGAAGGCAGCGTTTATTACCGGGCTGGTGGTGGTGATTGTGCCCCTGCTGAGTGCGCTGCCGGGGGTGGCGCTGCCGGGATCGCTGAAGCCGACGATCGATACGTACGCAGGGGCGCTGCTGGCGTTTGTGGGGTTGGTGCTGCTGACGACGCCGGCGGGTTCGGGAGCGGGGCTGTTTTCGGGGATTGGGCTGGGCGAGTGGCTTTGCCTGGGGTGCGCGGTGGCGTTTGCGGCGCACCTGCTGATGCTGGCTCGGGCAGCGCCAAGGGTTTCAGCGCGGAGGCTGGGAACACTGCAGATCGGGTTTGCAGCGCTGGTGATGCTGGTGACGCTGCCGCTGGGAGGGCGGATGCATTTCCATGGAACGGCGATGGTGTGGATTGCGCTGGGGGTGACGGCGGTGCTGGCGACGGCGGCGGCGTTCACGATTCAGAGCTGGGCGCAGCAGCATATGCCGGCGTCGCATACGGCGCTGATTTTTACGCTGGAGCCGGTGTTTGCGTGGCTGACGTCGCTGTTTTTTTTCGGGGAACGCCTGGGGGGACGGGCGTTGCTGGGAGCGGGATTCATCCTGGGGGGAATCATTCTTGCGGAACTCCGGCCAACCTCCCGGGGCAGGAGTCAACTCCTACCCATTGCGGGCGCGTAGGGTTTGGGGTGCATACTTTGAAGGTAGGGGTATGTTCCACCGGATCATGGTGAGATTGCCACAAGTTGCGACCTTTCGCCAGCGGTCGCGTCTATCCAAGTGGCGAATGAAATGCGCAACCCGCGGAAGACCGAGCGTTTCCGCGGATCGGTCTTGAGAATCTTAAGAATTCAGAACGAGGAAAAATACAGCAATGGACTCAACGAATCGTTTCGGTCAGGGCTTATGGAAGAAGATTCGCAGCGGCCGCATGACTACCACCTTTACCATCCTTGCAACTCTTTCCGTCGGTATTCTTGCCGGCTCGATGCTGACAGGAAACGTCAGCGCGAAACAGCAGAAGGTCGACAGCAGCGACGCGCGGCCGATTGTGATTCCGAACCCGATCACGCTATCCAATGGCTTCTCGGTCATTGTGAAAGAAGTGGGTCCGGCGGTGGTGAACATTAATACTGAGTCGTTGCCGAAGCAGGCGACGAAGGGACCGCACGCGCTACAAGCACCGCCGGATCAGAATGGCGATCAGGGCGACATGCAGGACTTCTTCAACCATTTCTTTGGTGGTCAGGGAGGTGGAGGTGCCGCTCCGGAGCAAGGGCCACAGCGTGCTCTTGGGTCGGGATACATTGTCGATCCACGCGGCTACATCATTACGAACAATCACGTTGTCGATCATGCTGACCATATCTATGTAAAGCTTTCGACCGATCCTGACGATCCATCTGATCCGGGCCGTCCAGCGACGGTGGTTGGGACCGATAAGGACACGGACATCGCGGTGATCAAGATTGACAGCAAGACGCCGCTGCCGACCGTGAAGCTGGGCAACTCGGACGGCATCCAGGTTGGGGATTGGGTGCTTGCGATTGGCACTCCCTTCGGTCAGCGCAACACGGTGTCGGCTGGTATTATCTCGGCGAAGAACAGATCCATCGACGAAGGCGGAGATGCGAATGGAATCGCGACCAACGAATTCCAGAAGTTCATCCAGACCGATGCGGCGATCAACCCAGGCAACTCGGGTGGACCGCTGGTGGATATGGCGGGCCAGGTGGTTGGCATGAACACGGCCATCTTTACGCAGTCGGGAGCAACCGAGGGCATTGGTTTCGCGATGCCGTCGAACACGATTGCCAGCGTGTACAACATGCTGATCGGGCCGGAACACAAGGTGATTCGTGGATCGATCGGTGTGCAGTTCCAGGCTGCAGCGAGCTCGGCTGTGGGACGCATGTATGGGTTTGCGAATGGCGGAGTGATCGTCAGCCAGGTCGTTCCGGACGGACCGTCAGCGAAGGCTGGCGTGCTGCCACAGGATGTGATCGTCTCTGTGGATGGAGCTCCGATCAAGAACGGCGACGAGTTGATCGCCATCGTCTCGGCGAAACATCCTGGGTCGACGGTGAAGCTGGGGATTTTGCGAGGCAGCAAGAAACTTAGCCTGGATGTCGGCATCATGGACCGGACGAAGCTCTACGCCAACCTGAATAAGGGCGGCGGCGACGAATCCAATGACGCGAATGCTCCGGATGAAGGGCAGAGCAAGCTCGGCATCACGGTGCAGTCAACCCCCGAAGCCCTGGCGAGCCACCTCCACATCACGGGCGGAGTAGCCGTAACCAACGTGAAGCCAGGGACGTTTGCTGACACGATCGGTCTGTTCCAGGGCGCGGTGATTGTTGAGATCAACCGCAAACCTGTAACGGATATGGCGAGCTATCGAGCTATCGTCAACGGACTCAAGTCAGGCGAGGACGTGGTGTTCGTGGTTCGCAATCCGCAACAGCCGAACGGCGGCAACTCGTATATCGGCGGAACGCTCCAGTAACCCAACTCGAATGAAGCATAGGGCGCAGATCAGTGATCTGCGCCCTATGGCAGTACAACCTGGGATGTGGCGGGCGCCTGTGGTGCGAAAGCGGCGGGGCGTCGCATCTACCAAGACGATGGAACCCCTTGCGCAGGGATTATGATTTGATTAGGCTGGACAGTACGCTGGGGAACAACCCGCGTATACACGGCCATCGGAGGGCAGTAAGACGATGCGCGTTTCCGGCATACAAGTAATTTTGGCGTCCGCACTGCTGGCGCTTCCAAGCCTGGCGGTTGCTGGCCCGACGCAGACAGGCTCCAAGCATCACGCGCATGCCAGCGTGAAGCACACGTCGGCCAAGAGGACAAAGAGTTCGAGTAGTTCGAGTACAAAGAGATC
>DHWW01000144.1 GCA_002413385.1 Granulicella sp. UBA5172 | reverse complement strand
CTGATGATGGGGCGGCCCTAGTTGAAGTCTTGGTTATACAGGTTGGCTCCAGCGAGTACCCCGCGACTGGCGGTCACTCTTAGCGGTAGCAGCAATATACATCTGGAGAACGATACCCTTGTTTCTCGTGCGATCGATTGGGTGCATCAGCAGCTCGAGTAGCCTCATACAGATAGAGAGTGCTGTGGTGGTTCTCCGACATCACGGCATTGCACACTACTAGACTTTTCCCAATGAGCACTAAACGTATTGATCTGCCGGCTGTTCTCGAAAAAACCCCATTGCTGTCGGTCCTTACCGCGGCAGAATTACAACTGCTGGCTGCGCGCACGACGTGCAAGCTCTTCCGCACCGGTGAGTTGCTCTTCTTGAAGTGGAGCCCTGCCACGGCCTGCACATCATCGCGTGTGGCAAGGTACGCATCTTCAAGACATCACTGGGTGGCCGTGAACAGGTTCTGGCCATGAACAATCCCGGCGAATCCGTAGCAGAACTGCCAGTCTTTGATGGTGGCCCCTATCCTGCGTCCGCGGTGGCCATCGAAGACACCGAGATTGCGTTCATCTCCCGGCGCGACTTCCAGGCTTACTGTATAGAACACCCAGCAGTCGCACTCAAAGGTGCTGGCAACGGTGGGTGCCCGCCTGCGACGCTTGGTTGGCATCATCGAGGAGCTTTCATTCACTACCATTCGCCAACGGCTCATCTCAACACTTGTACGACTCGCGGAGAGCGAAGGCGTGAAGACCGCGCGCGGTATCGAATTCCAGTTGCCAGCCAGTCACCAGGAGTTAGCAAACCAGCTTGGAACTGTACGCGAATTGATCTCGCGTAATCTGATGCGGTTGCAGGCCGAAGGTCTGCTGGATGTCGATGCACGCCAGATTGTGGTGAAGGACATGAAAGGGTTGAGTGCGCTTCTCAGCGCAACGCCCTAGTAATCTGTTCTAGTGGCCATACTCGTCTGCGTGCGGGAGTGGGGGAAAGTTAGGCAAAACTTGCCTGAAGAGATATACCGTGTAACTCATATTACTACGAGTACTCGATCGACGAAAGCTGACTCACGATTGCTACTTGAGACTCTGGCCGAGTTTCGTTACGAGCTGCGCCAGTTTCTTCACTTCAGTGAACGCGCTGCCGTAGAAGTGGGATTTGCAACCTCAGCAACACCAGCTCTTGTTACAGGTGGCCGGCACGCCTGAGGGCAAGACTGTGACGATCGCATACGCCGCAGAACGACTCAGTCTGCGACATAACAGCGTGGTCGAGCTGGTCAACAGATCGGAACGCGAAGGGCTACTGGTGCGAACCGAGGACACTGTTGACAGACGGCAATTTTGCAAGCGACGCGAAAGGGCGAGCGGGTTCTGGAGAAGCTGGCAGGCGATCATGCGCGAGAGATCAATGAGCTGGCCCCGCGACTAGTAAGGGCTTTGAAGCGCATTGGCGGACATGCGCAAGACAGTGCAGGAGCGAACGTCCAATGAGGTCGAAGCCATCTGCATTGCGTGACTTTACGGTGGATCGAAGGGTATGGCTGCTGACTGGAGTGGCGCTCATTATCGGTACGGGCGCGGCAGCTTTGGCAGTGTTGCTTCTACGTGCGATTGCTCTGATGACAAACCTTTTCTACTACCATCGGCTAAGCTTGGCGATGGTCGGGCCTGCCGGATCGCCCCTCTCTCCTTGGATTATGCCGCTGGTACCCATTGTTGGCGGACTGCTGGTGGGACTCATAGCGCACTATGGATCCGACAAGATTCGCGGGCACGGAATTCCAGAGGCTATTGAGGCGATTCTGCTACGAGGTGCACATATTGAGCCCGTAGTCGCGATACTGAAGCCTCTTTCTGCCGCTATCGCAATTGGCTCTGGGGGCCCGTTTGATGCGGAAGGACCGATCATTATGACTGGTGGAGCATTCGGCTCACTGGTCGCGCAGTGGCTTTAAGGGAGATACCACGCTTCGGGGCACTCAAGTCTGCGGGGGACCACATTTTTCAATTGCCTAAAACAAATCGGGGAATACGCTAACTCAAATGACGAGGTGATGCATGGCTACAGAGAGAGCACGAGAGTTGAAGCGGATTCCCATCGGCATCGACGCAACTGGAAAGCGCAAGGAAACAGACTCGATGGGCGAGATCAACGTTCCGGCAGATCGCTACTGGGGAGCGCAGACGGAGCGTGCGCTCATCCACTTTGCCATTGGCGATGACCGTCTTCCCAAGGAGGTATTTCACGCTTATGGATACGTGAAGAAGGCTGCGGCTCATGTGAATTCAGCGGCCGGACCCCTCGAGCTGTGGCGGGCAAATGCTATCTCCGCTTCCGCCGACGAAGTGATAGCCAGTCACTTGGATAGCGAGTTCCCGCTCTTTGTATGGCAAGCCGGGTCGGAAACACAGACAAACATGAACGTCAACGAAGTGATCGCTAACCGCGCAATTCAATTTCTTGGTGGAGAATTGGGAAGCAAAGCTCCGATCCATCCAAACGACCATGTCAACATGTCGCAGTCTTCGAATGACACTTTTCCAACGGCGATGCACAGCGCTGGTGCGCTTGCAATTAAGAATTATCTCCTGCCCCGAGTAGAAGCCTTGGCCGCGGCGATCGAGGATAAAGCAAATAAGTGGTATCACGTCGTCAAGATCGGCAGAACGCATCTTGAAGATGCTGTGCCGCTCACCGTCGGCCAGGAATGGTCAGGCTATGCTGTCCAGCTTCGCGATGCCATTCGATTGATCGACAATTCCCTTACTGGCATCTATCAGTTGGCAGCTGGCGGTACCGAGGTGGGCACCGGACTGAATGCTCCTCCTCGCTTTGCCGAAGAAATCGCAGCAAAGATTGCGGAGTTGACTGGGCTGCCCTTCGTAACCGCACCGAATAAGTTCGCTGCACAGGGTTCTGTTGACGCCATGGTGAACGCGCATGCCGTTCTCCGCTCGCTTGCCGTCGTGCTGACGAAGATTGCCAACGATATGCGCTGGCTGGCATCTGGACCGCGGTGTGGAATTGGTGAGTTGATATTGCCCGCCAACGAACCCTGGTCATCGATCATGCCCGGCAAAATTAATCCGACACAGTATGAGGCCATAATCATGATCTCGATCCAGGTCATCGGAAATGATTCGGCCGTAGCGTTCGCCGGGTCGCAGGGCAACTTTGAACTGAATACGATGCGACCGCTCGTCATCAATAACTTTCTTCACTCCGCACGCCTTCTCGCTGACGGGTGCGAGAAGTTTCGGGTCTTCTCTGTCGAGGGGACGTCCCTGAATGAAAGGCGAATCGCGCAATTTGTTCAGAACTCACTGATGCTTGTGACAGCACTAAGCCCCGTGGTTGGCTACGACAAGGCATCGAAGATCGCTGACAAGGCGCTGGAAGGTAAGCGTCTCCGATTGGCCG
>DHWW01000201.1 GCA_002413385.1 Granulicella sp. UBA5172 | reverse complement strand
GCCATCTCGAGGATCGGTGAAACTTCTGCTGTGATGCGCTTCAACTCACCGGCTTTGTCCAGCGCCTTCAACCAATCTCTAAGACCTTCGTATCCCACGGTGCGACCTCTTTTGATGCTGAGACTTTTCGTTCTCTTCTATTGTCGTACCGCGCGGCGATTTGTGCAGGGACGAACGCGCGCAGGATTCGTGCGAGTGACAATCGGTGGTGCGGTGTGTGCCCGCTTCAAATCCTTCGACGTCAGATTTTCAGGAAGCGTTTCTTGTGCCAGAGTCATGCGTTGGGAGGAGGCAGAGGAAGAGGTCAGGCGAAGATGACGTCGTCGAGGGGGTAGCCTGCTTCTCTCCAGCCCTGCAGGCCGCCGCGCAGGGGTCGCACGCGCTTGATGCCCATGCGGCGCAACTCCAGTGCGACCTTGGCGCTGGTCTCTTCACTCGGGCAGGTGCAGTAGAGGACGATGTCGCGGTCGAGGGGAATGATCTCGCGGCGCTGCTTGAGTTCGTCGGGGCCGATGCGGAGGGCGCCGGGGAGAATCAGCGGATCGGTGAGAACGTCGAGCGGATGGCGGAGATCGATGATGAAGGGGCGGTCGAGGCCTTCGCGTTCGGCGTCGTCGATCATCGCCATCAACTGCGAGGGTTCGAGGCGGAGGCCTCGCAGTTCGACGAGGAACTGGCGGCGCTTGACCAGCCGGTAGAGGATCAGCGCGGCTACCATCAGGACCACAAGCGCGATGCCAAAGTGGCCGAGCAGCGCGAAGAAGTCGTTGCTGCGCCGTGCTAGATCGCCGAAGAACCTTCCGGCGAAGAGCCATGCGCCCGCCCAGATGAGAGATCCAGCCATGTCATACGCAACGAAGATGGGGTACGGGATTCCCGCCTGGCCGGCGATGGGCGAGGCGACCGTGCTGAGGCCTGGAACGAATTTCGCGAAGAGCAGCGTGACAGCCCCGCGCTTGGATACGGTGCCATGCGTGCGCTCAACGCAGGTCGCCGCCTCCAGCGAGAACCTGCACAGGATGTCGAGGACCCTGCCGCCGAACCGTCTGCCGAGGAAGTACCAGGCGGAGTCCGAGATGAGGCAGGCGAGCAGGATGACCGGAATCGCATACGCCACATGCATCTTGTGCGCGGCGCTCATGGTGCCAACGGCGAGCATGACGGGAACGCTGGGAATCGGCAGGCCGCCCTGCTCGATCAGCACCCAGCCAAAGATTACCGCGTAGGTGTGGTGCACCAGCAGAACCAGAACTGAATGCATGGTCTTATCCCTTCCGCAGACGAAATACTACGCCCTGCCTATGATCGTTATGTTAACTAGATGATGAGGAGACGCACACGGTGCAAAAGGTTCTGTGTGGCAAGAAAACGGCCCGACCGAAGCCGGGCCGCTGTAGCAGACGTGCAAGGTTACTGCGCGATGGTCAGGGGCATCTCGACCAGGTGGTTGCCGATGAACCAGGACTGCAGTTCGTTGGTGCGGAGGACGTCACTCACGACGAGGTCGTTGGTTCCTTCGTCGCCGACCTTCGTGGCTGCCTTGGCGAGGTCGTGGCACTCCTGCATGATGAGTTTGTGGGCCTCAAGCAGGCGCGAGATCTGGACTGGAACCTCTTCGCGGCCGCGCGGAGGAGCCGGGATTCTGGTTTGCTCAGCCACATCGCCGCCCATGGCGATGGTGACGCCGCCGAGGAGCTGGATACGCTCGGCGATGGTGTCGACGATCTCCAACTGCTCATTGAAGTGTTTATCGAAGAGCAGATGGAGCTGGTAGAAGGTGGGGCCTGCGACCTGCCAATGATGTTTCTTGTACAGGTCGCGGAGGGTGATCGAGTCGGCGAGGAGCTGGTTGAGCCTCTTGCACATCTGCGACCGAATGTCTGCGTCCAGGGGGTGGGGGAGATGCTTCACCACGTCGCCGTACTTCTGAATCTCCTTGCCGTGCTGCTGATAATGCTCCGTGACAAAGTCCTTCCCGGTGCTGTTTCCGTTCTTCGATGCAACTGTCATAGTTCACCTCTCTGCACTTTAGATGCAGGCTCAGGTCGTTGCGATGGATGGAAATCCGGTGCATGATGAAGGCAGTTGGAGGCAAGAAAAAGGCAGGCAGCCGAAGCTGCCCGCCCTGGATGATCCGATGGGGTGGCTGGAATTACGGCGGGACTGAAGTCCCGCCCNNTTCGATGCAACTGCCATAGGTCACCTCTCTGGAGGTAGGATGCAGCCCGGGGACAGATCGTTTGATGAAGAATTGGAGAAGCGTTGCGGGAGCTTGAGGGAAGCTCTGAACAAGCTCCTTGCATTCCCTCAGCGGTTAAAGCCGAGCTTGTGGTGAACACGGACCTGTGACTCCTCTCGGAAGTCGTTTTCCTGCATCAAATATCTTAAGTCAATCCACACACCGAACCAAGAGGGTAGTGAATGCGCGCCAAACATGCCGACGTAACCAACGATGGCGACGACACGAACACCATCCCCGCTACCAAGCTAAATCGTCTTGCACTCTGGATCACACTACGCGTGGGTTCGATGGGCTTCTTCGTAGTCATTTTTCTCTGGACGGTGATCTGGCTCTCCTGGAACATCTTAGCGCCTCATGCCATACGTTTCGATCCGTTCCCAGGCTTCGTCCTTTGGCTATTTATCTCCAACATGATCCAACTCTTTCTAATGCCCCTCATCTTGATCGGGCAAAACTTGCAGGCGAAGGAATCCGACCAGCGGGCCAAGAATGATTACAGGATCAACCGCAAAGCTGAGGAGGAGATTCAGGAGATCAAGGCCGCACTTAAGGGCATCCTCAAGCATTTAGACGAGAGCAAGGATGTACGCGTTTCACCCAGCAGACGCACTTAACTCGTCGGCATCAGGTGCGGGTCTATTGGCATCAAGCGTTCTGGTGACAACACGCCGTCGGCTCGAATCGGCGTTTGGTTTAACAGTTGCGCGCCAGTGCCGATGAACATGGCTGGAATTACGGCGGGATTGAAGTCCTGCCCCTTCAAAACGAAGACATCATCACAGGCTCTCCAGGTCATTTTTTGACGCGCACGACCGGTACAACCGACATCCCGATACGGAGAGCGAAGTCCTTGTTCTCCTGGTCGAGATTCGTGAAGTTGATCCGCACCGGAATGCGTTGCACCACCTTCACATAGTTGCCCGTCGCATTCTCGGGCGGGAAGAGGCTGAGGGAGCTGCCGGTTGCGCCGCCAATCTGCGCGATCTTGCCCTTGAAGTCGCGATTCCCGAGGGCGTCGACCTTGATGTCGACCTCTTGGCCGACCTTCATCTCATTCAACTGGGTCTCTTTGAAGTTCGCCGTGACCCACAGATCCTGCAGGGGAACGATGGTCATCAGCGACTGGCCGACGCTGAGGTTGGCACCTGCGGCGACGCTCTTGCGGCTGACGATGCCGGTGATGGGAGCGGTGATCTTCGTGTAGCGGAGATTCAGCATGGCCTGATCGACCTTGGCCTGAGCCTGCTTCAC
>DHWW01000043.1 GCA_002413385.1 Granulicella sp. UBA5172 | reverse complement strand
GGCCGGCTATCAAATCGTAAGGAGTAGCTCAGCTGGAATGCAGACTGGATCAGGTATTCACTTCCTCCACCAGGGATCGGGACAGTGTGCCTGCAGGCTTGCAAACGGAACCCTATACCGGAACTGGTCTAAACAATTTCATGGGCGGCCATCAACAAGCTTGCGAACAACCCATTTATCTCTTCCTTTTTCCCATTCACCCAAGCGAAGTACACCGTCTGCGCTATACATTCCTGAATTTTCATTAGAACGTGAATTCCGCGCTGACCTGCATACGCCGCGGCGGTTCTGCGCCCACAGCATGTCCAAAGAATGGAGACGTGGCGACTCCGATGTAAGGCAGGTCATTGGGATGATTGAACACATTGAAACTACTGATTCCAATGCGCAGGTTCTCTGGTTGTTGAGCATGATGGCCGACGACAAACGTGTGTGAGAGGTTGATGTCGAGGTTGACGTACCCCGGCCCATGCCCGCTATTACGCAACACACCGGCGGGCCGGTCGGTAAGCACTCCGTCGTGGTTGTTGTCCGCACCTGTGGTCACGTCGAACGGCATGCCCGAGTACAACTGCAGCACCACGCCAAGATCGAGCCAGCGACCAGCGCTGACAGTGCCGAGCAGGTTCAACCGGTTCCGCTGATCAGAATCCGAGCGAGACCATTCAGCGTTTGGATTGTAGCTGTCCGCTGGAAAAGAGTTGATCCCGCTCGTGTTGTTGTAGGTCTTCGACAGTCGATACTGTATCTGGCCATTGAAATACTTCGTCAGATGGCCGCGATAGGTCAACTCAAGAACATTTCCAACCTGCTTGCCCTCTGATTGAAATTGCTCATTTTGCCCGAGCGCAGCATCGGGCCGAGCATCATCATTCGGTGGAGGCGGCGCGTTTGCATCGATGGATCGGAACATATGGCGGCTGCTGAGATGAATCCAGTTCGCGGAGACGCTGGTCGATTTGCCGATTTGCCGCTCCACGCCGAAACTCGACTCCACCGTATAGGGGATGATGGCTTCAGGTGCCAGGGTGACGACACTTGTGGGGGTGTTCGCGAGATCGAGATTGCCCACGATGGGGTTGTCAATCAGATAGCGCCGTAGCGTGACTCCGTCAAAATGCAGCAGGACGCCAATTGGATTCGGGCCTGTCCTGTCGTAGAAGACTCCCGATCCTCCGCGCAGAATCCACTTCTTCTGGCGCCCGATAGCCCAGGAAAAGTTCGCGCGAGGAGCTAGATTGTTCGGATCGTCATGGAAGTAGTTTTGCCAGTAGTATCGCGCGCCAAACGTGAATTGCAGGTTGGGCAGCACGCTCCAGGTGTCCTGTAGAAATCCGGCTAAGTTCTTTTCCAGAAAGACAAGGTGTCCTTGCCCCTGTTGCAGCAATAGCAATGCGGGCTGATGTGCCTGATATGCGGCGAGGCTGGGATACGTATAGGTTCCCAGTTGATTCGTAAAGTCGTCGCGGCCGCGGCGGCTGATGTCGGGAACGTCGATGCCAAACTGGATTGTGTGCTTTCCTGCGGTATAGGTCACAAGGTCGGTGCCGTCAAAGTGATATTCGGTCCTCTTTGCGTCAGCCTGCGCGCCGCCGCCGGTGAAAGCTCCCTGGACAGCGACCTGTGGCTGTTCCGTAACGCTGGTCGTGGGTCCGTTGTTATGGCCTACGAGGAAGTGGAGATAGTTCAGCCAGTGCTGCCCCTTCACCACCTGCCATGCCACGTTGATTTCGTGCTCCTCAAAGAGTGTGTCGTAACCAGCTTCCGGCAGCGTCGTGCCGCCCACGCCCTGGTTCTGGCTGCTCCGATGTTCCCAGGAGTAGCTCATCCAGAATTGATCGTCCTGGCCGTAGTCATGGAAGATACGTCCAGAACCGAAAAAGTGGTGTGTGGGGTTCGGAACATTCTCTTGCACAAGTCCCGACGCCGTTGCGGCGTTCACAAACGCCTGCTGATCCAGCAGATCGTAATCGACGCCAATCAAAAAGGAATTCTTCTGTTGATGCAGGACAGGGCCAGTGATGGAGCCCTCATAGTATTGCCGTTGTTCGGAGGGCTTGCTGGTGGCGAAGGCATTCGTGGCATCGAAGATAGAATTCCGGTAGAGCGTGTTCAAGTTGCCGTGAAAGCGAGGCGTTCCGGATGCCGTGGCGATTTCGACACGCGCGCGTCCAGGACGTGAGAACAGTACGGAATATGGATCCTGATTGATCTTTACGCTCTTGATCGAGGAGTTGGTGACTCCAGGGCCATTCGCTTCCACCCCGTTGACGACCAGTGTCACTCCGCCGGTTGCAATGTCGCTCTGGTCGAGTAGGACAGAGAGGGTCGTCAGATAGTCCGCATCCAGCAGCGGAAGACTGTCCAGCGAACTCCTGCTGAAGCTGTTGACGTTCTGGTTGTTGCTGGTTTCGCTGCTGACTTCCGGTGTTGCGTCGCCGGCTGTGACCGTGACTTGTGAACTCGCTCCCTCAATGTTCATCCTGATCATGAAAGGTTCGTGCGGCGCGCCTGTCAGAACAATGCGAGTACTTGAAGTACGGAAGCCGGGCGCCGCGACCAAAAGGGTATACGTGCCTGGAGCCAGAGACGGCACGCCGAATCTACCGTTGGAGTCCGTCACTCCATGTGCGACAGTCCTACCGTCCGGGGCTAGAATCTGGACGGGCACCTTCGTCATGGCAGCCCCGCTTGGATCGACGACGGTTGCGCGTATCGGGACAGAAGCCTCTTGTGCC
>DHWW01000346.1 GCA_002413385.1 Granulicella sp. UBA5172 | reverse complement strand
CTCCACCGCGACTACGACATGCAGATCGTCTTTGCCGGAACCTCCGCCGAATCGCCCGCCATCGAAGCCCTCCGCGCCGGCCTCTCGTTCTCCACCGCCAGCGTCGCCGGCCAAACCAGCCTGCTCGAACTCTCCGCAATCATGGGCCTCGCCGACGTCGCCCTCACCCTCGACACCGGCCCCATGCACCTCGCCCGCGCCATGCGTCTCCCCATGGTCATCATCGCGCCCGCCTGGTCCCCCGCAGTCGAATGGCTCCCCCTCAACAACCCNNTGCCCTTTGCGATGACCCTGCCCCTGGCGATGACCTTGCCCTTTGCGATGACCCTGCCCCTGGCGATGACCTTGCCCTTTGCGATGACACTGCCTTTTTGATTTGTTATCCTTCGCCGCAGGCGGAGGATCTGCTTCTCGCTTGGATCGGCAAACAAGTCAGCGTTACCGAATAGCCAGCTCGTCCAGCCACGTAAAGAACTCCGGAAACGAAATACTCGCCGTCTCGGCTCCACGAATCTCCGTCTCGCCCTCAGCCCGTAGCGCCGCAATCGAGAACGCCATCGCAATCCGGTGGTCCATCCCCGAATCGATCACGCCGCCCCGCAGCGTCTGCCCTCCCGGAATATCCATCCCATCCTCATGCTCCACCACCTCCGCGCCCATCGCGCGAAGGTTCTTCACCACCAGCGCAATCCGGTCGGACTCCTTCACTCGCAGTTCCTTCGCATCGCGAATCCGCACCCCGCCCTCGGTGTAAGGAGCAATCGCCGCAATCACGGGGATCTCATCGATCAGCTGTGCCGCCAGCGCTCCAGCAATCTCCATCCCGCGCAGCGTCCGTCCGCGATTCACCTGGATCGTTCCCGACATCTCCCCATGCATCTCCTGCACATCGAGCACCTTGATCACCCCACCCATCGAAGTAATCACATCCAGCAGCGAAGCCCGCGTAGGATTCATCCCCAACGCATCCAGCACCAGATTCGAATCCTCAAACAGCAGGGAAGCGCAGAGAAAAAACGCCGCCGACGACATATCCCCCGGCACCGTCGCGTTCATCGCCCGCAGCTTCTGCCCACCCTCAATCACCAGCCGCCCATCCACTCGCTCCAGCCTCGCACCAAAGGCCCGCAGCGCATGTTCCGAATGATCCCGCGTCCGCACGCTCTCCGCCATCGACGTCGTACCCTTCGCCTGCAGCCCCGCAAACAGCACCGCCGTCTTCACCTGCGCGCTCGCAATCGGAGCCTCAAAATCTATCCCCGCCAACTCCCCGCCGCGCACGGTCATCGGAGCATGTCCCCCGTTCGGTGGCCCAGTCAACTCGATCCGCGCCCCCATCAACTCCAGCGGCTTCCGAATCCGTTCCATCGGCCGCACCGTCAGCGACTCATCGCCGACAAACCGGTACACCCCCTCCTGCGCCGCCACCAATCCCGCCAGCATCCGCATCGTCGAGCCCGAATTTCCACAATCCAAATCCCCAGCAGGCTGCCGCAGCACGCCCCCCGTGCCCGTCACCGCAATCGTCTTTCCCTCGACCGAGACCTTCGCCCCCATCGCCTCCATACAAGCAAGCGAACTATGCGGATCTGCCCCCGTAGAAAAGTTCGTCAGCAGCGACGTCCCCTCCGCGAACCCAGCCAGCATGGCATAGCGATGCGAAATCGACTTATCGCCCGGAAGCATCAACGACCCGCGAAACCCACGCGCCGGCCGGACAATCTGTGTACTCAAAGCAGCAGAAGACATCCCACCATCTTAATCCATTCCCTAATCCCTGCTCTTAATGCCCCGGAGGATTCTCCGGAAAAATCCGAATATCCGGAACCCCGCGATACCGCTCCGCATAATCCATTCCATACCCAATCACAAACTTGTTCGGAATATGGAAGCACGCATAGTCCGCCTCAATCGGCACCAACCTCCGCTCCGGCTTATCCAGGCAAGTCGCAATCTTCAACGACGCCGGCTTATGCTGCAGCATCAACCCGCGCAGATAGCTCAGCGTCAATCCCGTGTCGAGAATATCCTCCACCAGAATCACATGCTTGCCTTCGATCGGATTATCGATATCCTTGATCAGTTTCACCGCGCCCGACGACACCCTTGCGCGCCCATAGCTCGACACCGCAACGAAGTCGAACGTATTGTCCACCTTGATCGCTCGCGCCAGATCCGCCAGAAAAATCGCCGCGCCCTTCAGCACGCCGATCAGCACGATGGACTGCCCTTCGTAGTCCTCGGAGATCTGATCTCCAATCGCTTTCACACGCTCGGCAATCTGTTCTTTAGACAGCAGGACATCCATCGCTTCAGGAGACACAAATGCAGGAAGAGTACTAGCCATGCGCCTAGACTACGCGAAATCGCCGGTAACAAAAAAGTGTTACCCTCATGCCCCTTATGAGGAAAACCCGGCCCCAATCATCGCCACTGCCCGGCTTTGTTCATCACCGCTATACTGTTGGTTGCATGTATCCCTATCTGAATCTCGGATTTGCTCACATCGGAACCTTCGGGCTGTTCCTCTGGCTCGCTGCCGTCTGCGGCACAATCCTGCTGCATAAGAATTTTGTTCGCAACGGTGTGGACGCCGACGCCCTCAACATTGTCACCATGGTCGTCCTCACCGGCATCATCGGCGCCAAGCTCTGGCACGAGTTCGAAAACGTCCGCGAACTCGAAGCCGCCTGGCACTACATTCTCCTCCCCGGCTGGCAGCACCCCGGCGACGTCCTGCTCGGCTTTCTCCACTGGTTCCAGGCTGGCTTCGCATGGTTCGGCGGCCTGCTCGCCGGAGTCGCCATGCTCATGTACCAGGGCCACGTCAGCCAGCCCAACGGCCTCCGCACCCATCGTGCCGCACTGCGTATGCTCGATCTCGCCGCCCCCGCCGCGGCCATCGGCTATGGCGTCGGCCGCATCGGCTGCCCTCACCTCCGGCGACGGCGACTACGGCATCAACACCACCCTCCCCTGGGGAGTGCACATGGCAAGGAACGCTCTCGTTCCTCCCATCCCTCCCAACGCCCTCGTTCAACCCACGCCGTTTTATGAGTTCCTCTTCGCCATCGCCCTCGCGTGGTGGCTCTGGAACCGCGCCTCCAAGCCCCGCCCCCTCGGCTTCATCACCGGCGAGTACCTCGTTCTCAGCGGCATCGGCCGCTTCCTCGTAGAGTTCGTCCGCATCAACCCACGCCTCTACTGGGGCATGTCGAACGCCCAGGTAGCCGCCCTCGGCAGCATCCTCTTCGGAGCCGCCATGATGTTCCTCACCCGCAACAACAAAACCATCGCCATCACGCCCTTGCCCAAATCACCCAGCGCCGCCGTCACCGCAACCTAACCCCGGCGTCCGCAGCAATCAACGCCCGCCGTCCGCGCAGGACCCGGGTGCCCCACCCCATGACGGCTCTATCGTCATGAGTGGGTTAGCATGATCTC
>DHWW01000258.1:4015-9513 GCA_002413385.1 Granulicella sp. UBA5172 | reverse complement strand
AGTCACGCCCTTTGCAGCCCCAAAGGCTGCTGAACGCGCACGTTTTGCACCCGAAAAACGCCCAACCGCCGCCAGCAAGCCTGTTCCGGACGCATCCAAACCAAGCCTCCACAAGACCACCAAGCCCCTCGCGCCCGAGCGTATCAAGGCCATTCTCGACGCTCTCCAGCAGGCTTACCCCAATGTTGTCTGCGCTTTAACCCACCGCAACGCCTTCGAACTTACCATCGCCACCATCCTCTCCGCCCAGACCACCGACGTCACCGTCAACAAAGCCACCCCCGAACTCTTCCAGATGTACCCCACCCCAAAAAAACTCGCCGAAGCCCCCCTCCCCAAGCTCGAACGCCTCGTCCGCACCACCGGCTTCTATCGAGCTAAAGCGAAGAATATAAAGGGCGCAGCGCGAGTTCTCGTCGAAAAATTCGGAGGCAAAGTTCCCCAAACCATCGACGAACTCATCCAACTCCCCGGCGTAGCCCGCAAGACCGCCAACGTAGTTCTAGGCAGCTGGTACAGCATCCCCTCAGGCGTAGTTGTTGATACCCATGTACTTAGGCTCTCCCGCCGCCTCGAGCTCACCCAATACACCGACCCGGTCAACGTAGAAAAAGACCTCCAAAAAGTAATTCCAAAAGACCACTGGATCCAGTTTTCCCACGAACTCATCCACCACGGCCGCCAAATCTGCATCGCCCGCAAGCCCCGCTGTGTGGATTGCACGCTGGAGAAGCTCTGCAACGCTGTGGATAAAACCTGGACTTCGCACTAATTCCCACCGGAATCCAACCAGTTTTCCACAAGATTTGTAATCACCTATACTGCCTGCTTTCAATCACTTATCCGTGTTTCCCGATGCTAATACCTGAATCACAGCGAGAGCCAACTCCGGAATCGTCGACGTCTTTGCCTCCGCATCCGGTGGATAACCTGCATCCTCAAGCGTCCGTGACGTCACCGGCCCAATCGAAACCCGCAGCACCTCTGCTGGGAGCTCCGACCCTGCAACCTCAAGTAATGCTAGAAGATTTGTCGCTGAAGACGAGCTGGTAAAGGTGATAACGTCTGGCCACGTCTCTCGAGCCCGGAACAGTTCCTGGATCGCCACAACCGAACCCTCCGGAATCACATTCCGATAGGCCGGCGCAATCGTAACCACCGCTCCTCGCTGCCGCAGCGCATCCGGCAAATACTCCCTCGCAACTTCCGCGCGCACCAGCAGAAATCGCGTTACACTTCCATCCTGCTGATGAAGAAAGGGTTGCAGCGCCTCCACAAGCGACTCCGCCACAGCCTGCACCGGCATCAGATCCACTCGAAGACCAGCCGCCTCAACCGCGCGCGCTGTAGCCGGCCCAATCGCCGCAACCTTCTGCACCGACTTCAACCGCCCGCCGGCCCGTTTGGCGAACGCCTCAACAGCGTTGGCGCTCGTAAATAGCACCCAATGAAAGACTTCCAGCCTGGCGACAGCATCGTCCAACACCGCAAAACTAGTCGGCTCGGTCAACTCAATCGCCGGAACCATTACCGGCTCCGCCCCCAGCGCACGCAACTCCTCAGCCAGCGCCGAGGACTGGTGCGCCGAACGAGTAATCAGAACCCTGGGCAGCGCCATCTGTGCTCTCGATCTCCCCTTCGACTTATCTTCCTCGCTGATCAAACTCTTTCCCACAAACTGGAGCTAATTCTATTTCGCGGCGATCGTCTTCTCCGGATACACGACCTGCAGCGTCAGAATCTCGTAAGGCTTGATCGGCACCGTCACCATATCTCCAACAAAAGAAAGGTGCTCGCCCTCAGGCTTCTCCATCATGTTGGTCTCGACGGCATACTGCGCCCCGGCCGGGACATGCAGCTTCACCTCACTGCTCTTCCCCGCCCACTCGTACATGCGGAACACCAGCGCATTTGCATCTTCCGCCTTCTTGACTGCGCTCAGCGTAACGTTCGCATTATCGAGAGCGACGAACGAATGGTTCGCCGGCATCTCGCCAGTATGCGAGAACACCTGCTTTGCCGTCAGCGGAGTATTCAGCTCATACCCGCGACGCACTGTGAGTGCATCCTTCCAGGACCCGGCATGCGGATACAACTCATAGGTAAACCGCTGCCGCCCGCGATCCGCATCCGGGTCCGGCCACACCGGCGAGCGCAGCAGCGTCAACCGCAGCGTATTCCCCAGAGCGTCATACCCATACTTCGAATCATTGATCAGCGAGAATCCCTGGTGCGCATCGCCAAGGTCAGCCCACCGCATCGCCGGCACTTCAAACTGCGCCTTCTCCCACGAATTATTGCGCGTTGTCGTGCGTTCAATCGACCCATACGGAATCTCAAACGTTGCCTTGCCACTACTCGCCGCAAGCGGGAACGCCGCCTTCAACAGCACGTGCGTCTCATGCCAATCAACATCATTCGCAATCGAAACAGTATCCGCGCCAGCATCGAGCGAGATGTCCTGAATGAAATGTGACTTACTCCAGGTGCGCTCAATCCTGATCGTCTTCCGCAGCGGACCATCAACAACCACAGCGATCGAGTCAACACCTTCGATTGGCGTCATCGTCCCGTCCAGCGTGCCCGGATCAATATTCCACGCGTCATACTGCTTCGGCTCATCGACATAGGTCTGCAGTTGATTACCGCAAGTACCGGGCGCGAGAAACTCGCTCTTGGTGTCGGACGAAAAGAGGCTCGTGATGCAACCCGTCTTCTTATCAATCGAAAGCTTCAGATGAGCATTCGCCAGTACATAAGCCGCAGCCGTGCCATGAAGTTCCAGATCCTGCGCCACACCATGCGCGGCCACCGATGCAGGTTCAGCATGCAGAATCGCGTAGCCCATCGCAGGAACATCGTGAACGTGCGCAAGCACCGTAAATTGGTGCGTCGCCGCATCCTCGCTGATCACCTGCGAAGGAACCGCATGGTCATTCGAGTCGAGCAGGCTCACATGGCTTGCTCCTTCAGGAAGCTGAAGTTTTACTTCCGCCGTCTCCGTCCGCGGCCACGCCATCGAGTTGAACACCAGGATCGGCGTATCCCCCTTCACCCGCGTATCGATCCTCGCATCCAGCGTCTTCAACGACGTGTCATCCATATTCCGATCTGCATCGAACACCTGGTCGTAATCCTTCTGCGCATCGCGATAGATCACAGCGATGCCAGAGCCAGCCGCCAGATCATGGAACTGGTTGAACGTAATCTTCTTCCAGTTATCCGTCAGCAGATCGTTCGGATACGCCTGCCCATCAAGCCACGCAAACGACGCCAGCTTCTCCGCATCCAGCGTCGCTGTCTCACTCCTGCGCATATTGCGCTTGTGCGCCGCCTGTGTCGTGTAGACTCCGCGGTGATATTCGAAGTAGAGCTCATCCTTCCACGTCGGAATCCCCACACCACCAGCAGACGACGCCGCAGGCGCCGTATACCCCTTCGCAATGCTGTCGTAATCCCACGTCGGCGAATCCGGATTCAAATTCTTCTCGACGTCATCGAAGTAGTGCTGCGCCGTCGTATAGCGCATCGTCGGCACAGCCATATCAGCCTGCTTGCCCGCTGCAATCCAGTGGTCTGCCTGGTCCAGCATATCGCGAGTCGGCCCGCCGCCATGATCGCCAATCCCATACAGATCGAGATGCTCCATAGTCCCCGGATTCCGTTGCGCCGACTCCGCAAAGTCCGCCGAAATCCGTGTCGGATTAACATTGTCATGCACATAGTCCGTCGGGAAATACGTCAGCACCTTCGACCCATCCGGAGACTCCCACCAGAACAGCCGGAACGGCAGCTGATTCGTATCGTTCCAATGCATCTTCTGCGTCACAAAATAATCCATACCTGAACGCTTGTAGATCTGCGGAAGCTGCCAGTTATAGCCGAACGAGTCGGGGTTCCATCCAATGCGTGCCGTAACGCCGTATTCCTTTTGAAAGTAACGCTGCCCCACGAGCAACTGCCGCACCAACGACTCCCCTCCCGGAAGATTCAGGTCGGGCTCGATCCACATCCCACCGACAATCTCCCATCGACCTTCTTTAATCCGTTGCTTGATCTGCTCGTTCAGATCCGGATACTTATCCGCCATCCACTCGCTGTACTGCGCCGCGGACTGTGTAAAGGTATAGTCCGGATATTCATTCATCAGCTGCAACGCAGTCGTAAACGTCCGCCGCACCGCATCGACCGTCTCGGATCGCGGCCACAACCACGCAGCATCAATGTGCGCATTGCCATCCAGATCAATCTTCGTCTGCTGCAACACAGCGTGCAGTGGCGCCAGAATCTCCTGCGCCTTATGCAGCGACGAATCAAACGCCTCCCTGGTTTGCGGACTTCAAAGCATCCGTATCAATGGCTGCCACCGCGGCTTCCACAACAGGCAGCAGATCCCTGCGTGGTGTCGGCAGCGCAGGCAACATATTCGCGGCCGCAAGGCACTGGATGCGTACATCAGTCAGGATTTGGCCGTGCATTCGACGTCGCGTCAGCACTCGGCTCAACGCGCAGCGACACACCTTCGAAGGTCTTGTCGTCTACCGTGTGCAACAGTTTGACAGCGACCAGCACCTTGTCGCCCGGCTTGGCGGGCTCAAACAGAATGATGGGCTCGAGATCATCTCCCAACGCAACCCGCCGTCCATTGAAGTAGATGATCTGCGGCATCGGCCCATTCGCGGTGGCGTGAAATTGAAACCATACGCGCGCACCCGTGATGTCATATCCGTTCAGCGTCTTCGGCACCTCGATCACGCGCCGATACCAGACCGCTTCTTTGGGCGCATGGCTCTTCGGTCCCACCAGCGGCCACGAAGAGTCATCCAGACCTACCGATTCGCCATGCGGCAAATCTCCCGCGTGAAAGCGCCACTCACCCGGCGGAAGCTCTTTCAGCGTCTCCAGCGTGTGCAGCTTAGCTAGCGCAGCAGGCGAGAGGTTCTTCTGCTCTCGCACCGGCGTAAACGACTGGGCCGTCACCATCACCGACAGCAGAGAAGAAATCACGATTACAGCCAGGACATGGGGAAGAGAACGAAAGCGCATAGACGCAAGGGTAGCAAAAATTCATGACCGCTGGTGGGGCTAAGATCCTGCAACACCCCACCCAGGCGCAGCCTACTCCTTCTTCAATGCTTCCTTCAGAAGTCTCCAGTCGTGCTCAGTCTTATCCGCGTAGGCACGAGCAAAGCTGAGGATCGCCNNGCACGGGCATGGCCTCGCGCAAACAACTCGCCACACACATCCGCATACCCCAGCAACGAACTCGCCGTCAGCTCCTTCAACTCAAGCGACGCCTTGCGATCGTTCAATTGCCGAACAAGATAGTCACGCCCCTCCAGCGTCGTATACCCCAAAAACGGGTCCGACGTGAACTGCATCGCACGCTGCCCATCCATCGCCCGATGCCCCTCATGGCTATGTCCCGACCCCTCTGGCAGATACGGAGCATACGCCGACGCCGACTCTTCCTTGACCTGTAGAAACAGCGGATCTGT
>DHWW01000258.1:0-3988 GCA_002413385.1 Granulicella sp. UBA5172 | reverse complement strand
CGCCGCAAGCACCGTCGCCGCCTCCTTCACGCCAAGCCTCTCCAGCAGCGGTGGCTCTGACCGAAATAGCCGCGCCCCCATGGCTCCGCTGCCTGCGCTTTTCGCCGCAAAACCCATCCGTTCCTTCGCCAGATCACTCCCAGGCTCCGTCAAAGCCTTCAGCATCTTCTGCGGCGTTGAGCGCTCTGCCTGCTCAAGAATCGCTGGCATCGGCTCCGTCTCGGCCAGCCGATGGATCTGGTATCGCGCTATCTCGATCACCGGCATCACCGCAAACATACGCATCATGCGCCGATACTGAGCGGCAAAGTGCAGCACGGCATCGCTCCGCGCAGACCGCTTCACGCCAGCCGCCCGACCCGCCAGAATCAAACTCGTTGCCAGCCGCTTCACGTCGTACTCGAAGGGTCCCCGCAGCGTCTCATCAAAATCATTTATGTCGAAGACCATGCGGCCATCGGGTCCCGCATACGCCCCAAGATTCAGCACATGCGCATCGCCACATAGCTGCGTAATGATCCCCGTATTCGGATGGCACGCAAGATCCGCGGCCATGATGGGCACTGCCCCCCGAAAGAATCCGAAGGCACTTGCCGCCATGCGCTCATTCTTCACCTTCACCAGGCGTGGTACACGTCCCCGCGCCGACTCACGCAGCAACACCAGCGGATCATGCTTGCACGACGTCGCATGAAAGTTCCCATGGGCGCTCCGCGCCAGTTGTTTGCGCGCACGATGCCCAAGGGCCTGGCGGTCGGCGTACGTTAGCTGCTTAGCGTCCATCATCATCTTTCCATTGTGAGCAACATACGACATACAAAGGCCCGATCCATCTTTGATCATCAAGATGTCCGCATCTTCACGATGCCTGATGTAGTCCAGTCCTGTTCGGTACTCGGTCAGTAGCTGGATATCAAACTAAGCGCGTGTGCTGGCAATCGCAACTTTTGCACACGATAGTGACGGCATAGCGCTCCCACCGAACACTGCGAGCCGCCCATGATCGCTATAGTCCGGCCAAAGAGATAAAGCCAAATTGGCTACGCTTTTTTGCGGTCATTTGACCTTGCGCCTCTGAACCACGAAAAGAAAGACAGACCGTGCCTACCGGAAATCTCTTGCTCGATGCTCTGTCCTCTGAGTTACGCCTGACGATTCTGTCGTTCTGCCGTCCGGTCGATCTCCCCCTGCGCACCCTGCTGCATGAGCAGGGTGAGATGCCTGCCCACGTGTACTTCCTCAGCTCCGGCATCGCCTCGATCGTCGTTACGATGGCCGAAGGTGGAAGCGCCGAGGTCGGTCTGATCGGGCGTGAGGGACTCATCGGCGCTATGCAACTCCTTGGTCCGACACCCACGCCAGCCCAGGCCTTCATCCAGATGGAAGGCACCGCGCTCCGCATGCGACTCGAAGACCTGCGTGCCATGTTCCTGACCTCCGGCGAACTCCGCACCCGCATCCTTGAATTCGTGCAGCAACAGAACGTGACCCTCGAGCAAATCGCCGCATGCAACAAGCTCCATGAAGCGGAGCAACGACTCGCCCGCTGGCTCCTCATGTCCCGCGACCGTGCCGACCAGGACACCATGACCATGACCCAGGAGTTTATGGCCGACATGTTAGGCACCCGCCGCACTACCGTCACCCTCGTCGCCAGTTCCCTCCAGGACCGCGGGCTCATCAGCTACCGTCGCGGCAAGGTGACGATCGTCTCCCGCGAAAACCTCGAAAAAGCAGCCTGCGACTGCTATCACGTCTGTAACGACGCCCTCCGCAGCCTCTATCGCTAGGCCCGTCACGAGGCATCGACTACCCGGGTATACACTTTTCTCTGAAGACCTAAGCGGCCTGCCAGTCGATGGCAGGCCGGATCATTTGGGTTCGAGTTGGAGAGAGTGATGGCAGTAAGCAACGACGCCCCCACAACGCACACAATAGCCCCGCCACCCGTGACCCTCTACGGCCGCGAACTCACCCCAAACCGCCGCATCCCGCTCAACCTCGACTGGGTCGAAGAAGTCCGCATCAACACCAGCGCCGTCGAGCGCCGCGCCGCCACCATTCCCTCCCGCCGCAGCGTCAAGAAAGACTGGCAGGCCGCCTGGCTCCTCCGCGCCATCGCCTGCATGGACCTCACCACCCTCTCCGGCGACGACTCCGCCGACCGCATCCGCCGCCTCTGCGCCAAGGCCCGCCGCCCCCTGCAGGACCACCTCGTCAAAGCCCTCGGCATCGAAGACCTCCNNAAGGCCCTCGAAGGCTCCGGCATCCCCGTCGCCGCTGTCTCGGCCGCCTTTCCCGCAGGCCTCGCTCCCCTCGAAACACGCGTCGAAGAGATCCGCCGCTCCGTTGCCGCCGGAGCCAGCGAAATCGACATCGTCATCACCCGCACCCACGTCTTCAACGGCGAGTGGAACGCCCTCTACGACGAAATCGCCGCCTTCAAAGAGGTCTGCGGTCCCGCGCACATGAAGTCCATCCTCGGCACCGGCGACCTCCTCACCCTGCGCAACGTAGCCCGCGCCTCATGGGTCGCGATGATGGCCGGCACCGACTTCATCAAGACCAGCACCGGCAAGGAGGCCGTCAACGCCACCCTCCCCGTCTCTCTCGTCATGGTCCGGGCCATTCGCGACTACGCCGAGCGCACCGGCATGGCCGTAGGCTTCAAACCCGCCGGAGGCATCAAGACCGCCAAGCAAGCCCTCGACTGGATGGCCGCCATGAAGGACGAACTAGGCCGCCCCTGGCTGGAACCCACCCTCTTCCGCTACGGCGCCAGCAGCATGCTAGCCGACATCGAACGCCAACTAGAGCACCACATAACCGGCCGCTACAGCGCGGCCTACCGTCACCCCATCGCTTAGAAAGTAGGATAAGCGTGATCGAACACAAACACTGGACAAGAAAATCCGACGAAGGGATACAAGGGCAGAATATTGCGATCGTTGGATATTCGCATTACCGCAAAGAACAAGATGAAGCAGACTCATCACGATTTACGCACTCGGTGATGAGAAGCTATTTATCCGGCGATCAAAAGATGGGTGCGAAGTTCTTTCCGCCGATTCAGAGGTATTTCGGCTTCGAGGATCGGAAGGCGTTTTGGAATCGCGTGCACTTCTTCAATTTCATTCCAGAGTGTTTTCCAAGCGCTAATAAGTTTGCATCAGCCGACATAGAACTCAAGAAGCGAGCGCAGACTCGTTTCAAAAAAATCCTAAGCATCGAGAAACCCGATAAGGTTTTCGTGTTCTCGCGCAAAGGCTGGAATCAATGCCCTGACACGCCAGAAGAAACACAACCGCTTAAATCTAATCCCAGAGACACTTGGGGAACCTATGACTTGGGCGGTCATACGATATTAGCCTGCGGTTTTCGGCATCCTCTTTACGCGGACTTCGAGGGTATGCATCTGGCCGTCCAAGAATTTCTGAAAATGCAATAGTCGCGTTCGAGCGTCGCCAAAAGAGAGGCAAAGCAAGCAATGGCAACCAGCATCATCGAAAAGTTCAACACCATGGACTACGGCCCAGCCCCGGAAGACGCCACCGAAGTCCTCAAGTGGCTCGACGCCCACAAGCGCACCTTCGGCCACTACATCGACGGCGCTTTCACCACCCCCGGCGCCTCCACCTTCGACACCAAAAACCCTGCAACAGGCGAACTCCTCGCCACCATCGCGACAGCCCCCCCCGCCGACGTCGACGCCGCCGTAGCCGCAGCAACCAAAGCCTCTCCCCGCATGGCAAGCCCTCTCCGGCCATCAGCGCGCGCGCTATCTCTACGCCTTGGCGCGACAGGTCCAGAAGCACTCCCGCCGCCTCGCCGTCCTCGAAACCCTCGACAACGGCAAATCCATCCGCGAGTCCCGCGACATCGACATCCCGCTCGTCGCCCGCCACTTCTACCACCACGCCGGCTGGGCTCAATTGCGCGATGAAGAGTTCCCCGGCTACTCCCCCGTCGGCGTAGTCGGCCAGATCAT
>DHWW01000306.1 GCA_002413385.1 Granulicella sp. UBA5172 | reverse complement strand
TCCACCGACTCCTTCCACCCCCTCACCGCCACCTTCCCCCCCTTCGTATCCACCGAGAAGCACAGCGCCTCCTCCCCCAGCGCCTTCTTCAACCCCTCCGCAAACTCCAGCCGAATCACCTGATGCCGCCGCTTCCCCGTCCCCGAACCCCCGGGTGCCCCATTCGTGACGGCATCATCGTCACGGGTGGGGTGAACCATCTCCACCTCCGGCCCAAACAAGCTCGACCCATAGATCACCCTCTTCGCCCCTGCATCCAGCAGCCGCCGCCCGTCCTCGGCGGTCCGCAGACCACCTCCCACCTGGCACGGCAGCCGCTTGCAGATCATCTCGATCAGCTCCCGATTGTCGCCCTGCCGCATCGCCGCATCCAGGTCGATCAACTGCACCAGCGGATACTTCGAGAACCGCTCAATCCAATAATCGAAGTCATCAAACGAGAGCTTCAGCTTCTCTCCCTGCACCAACTGCACAATCCGCCCACCCATCAAATCAATCGAAGGAATCAACATCCCTCTATCTTCTCAAATTGCCCTGCACCCCGGGATCACATGCGATGCGAAACCATTTTTCCCAGCCTGAAAACAAATTAGGCTGAAAAGATTTGCAAAGCGACGTAGCATATCTCGATGAAAAACATTGAGCCGAGCCAAGCCCCATTTTCTGCACTTTGCCAGCTGCATTTCGACGTCGAACGAATAGCTCGTGAATTGAGGGAGCGAAACAAAAAGGGTTGGAGACCACTGAGGAAACATGTTGACGATCTCTACGAAATCTCCATGAAGTTGGGCATACTAGACAAGCAGCCACGCCGGTCGCCCCATTCGTGACGGTCCGGTCGTCACATGTGGCTTCAGAGGGCAGCCACTGCCGTCCATCCTCCACATTCTCCGAACACGCCAGGGATGATGGTTGAGGTGGCTCGGCCTACGGTTTTTTCCCTATGCAGATCGAGACAGGGCCCTCTCCGAGATCTCTATCTACTTGGACATTTTTTCCAATATTACGTTCATTCCACGGCAAAACGTTTGGACCAAGCGCATCGAGGAGAGCGCTGGCTGCCACTAGGGTCTTAGGCCAGATCAGGCGCGACATCGATTGGAGGGTGCCCAAAGGCTCCTTCTCCTGCACATGTACCTGAATTCCTGTTTCTACGCAAAGTGGAACTGCGTCCTTAAAATCTTGGCCCAGAATATTGAAGTACGTTATGCCGAGATTATGCGTTGAAGGTTCCTTGCGAATCCATCCTGCTGCTCCCAGAATCCGATCAACAGTTTTTGCCATTTGGAACGCCTCTTCATCTTGAAAGACACTCAGGGTGTATTCGGTGCCCTTAAAGGGGACCAGCGCGGCAACCACGGAGGGCTCATAACTTAGCGAGCGCGGAGTAGCGAATTCTATTCAACTCGATTTCAGCCTGCGCGGCTTCGCGTTGAGCGTCGGCTAGATGCTGTTCCGCACTAGCCGCCGTCTTATTCGCGGACACAATATCTTGCTCAAACGAGTCAGCTTCTTTTCTGGCTCCGCTAGCAAGTTTTACTGCGTCAGAGGCGGCCCTGGATGCAGCCTTTGCGGAAATGGTGGCGCGAACGGATGCAGTCGCCGCATCTGTGGCGGAGTCTTTCGCATCGCCCGCATCCTGTTGGGCTAACGCAGCGGCGCGTCTCCGCATCGACGAGCAACACATTATCAAATTCTTGTAGCAATTCTTCATACCCAGATCTCCAATGCTCAAAAGCAAGCTCCCCAGAAACCCCAAGCACGACGAACAACAGTCCTATACTCGACACCATCTTGATCAGTCTTTCAAATCTCTGATCGAAAAGACTGGGCCAAAGTTGATGGAGTACTTCAGGAACCTCCATTGCACAACCCACAATCACTGCAAAGGTTGACCAAAATATGCAGCTAGCGTACCAGTCACGCATGCCCTCTAGGCTTGCTCGGCTCATGTCGTCTAAGAGTTTTAAGAGCGAAGGCGACGCAAACATGCGAGTTGCTTCCTAACGGATACCGATTGAAGTGGTAAGACAACATACTAGGCCATCTTCGTACGGGCCGGGTGCCCCATTCATGACGGTTTCATCGTCATGAGTGGGTGCTGAGGCCAGTCCAGCACCTAGATCACCCGTAGTCACCCACCCAGCGCCACCCCGCAAAACCCCTCGCCTGTGGAAAACCTTGTCAAGCCCCCTCATCCCCTAAACTGCACATTCCAAACGAAATAGACTGGTAACAATATACTTGACTCAGCAAACGCCAAATTTGGCCCAAACTGACAGGATGTAACCAGAACTCTGGGGTCTCCATAACCAAAGGAGACCAAGATGGAAAGCAGTGAATATCAAAGTTATTTTGACTGTATAGCCCTAGTGCTGCGACCATCTGGGGTATGGCTTACTGGCATCAATTCTGTAAGCGGCTTGGAAAAGACTTCTTGGCCGCTACGGTGGAGCAAGTGATCGGTGTGCTTTTAGCCGTGGGCATTGCATTCTTCCAAGTTAAGTACGGAATTATCCATGCTTCGGAAGTTCACGCCAGCCTCTGGGCTATCGCTTGGCCATACGTCTTTCTCGTGGTGACACTCTTCCTCTGGCACTTGGTTAGAACGCCCTACTTGCTGGATAAAGAAAGGGCCGAAGGTCTGGAAGCAGAGCGACGGGGGAATCAAGCACTAAAACAACAGATTGCTTTTCAAGAAAAGGCAAAACAGAACACTATCTCTAGCTCTGAATGGGATGCCCTCGGAGATAGATTTCAGCAATGTTCTAAGTCTGCGCGCGTTGACTACCAAATCACTCAAGGAATCACTAGGTGGGACATAAAAGAGGATCGAACACTTGAGCCACTATGCAAGAAAGCAGGAGCAATGCTCCTTCAATCTCCAAAAAGCAGATTAGCCTTACTGCCCATGATTCCTGACGAGAAAGACACTTTGTCACAGTGGCTTGAAATTATTAAGCAGCGAACTGTCTCCCACAACATCGGCCATGGAATCGAGCATCTGGATGATGGTTCATCTCTCGTGCACACCCTTGGGTCAATATATGGCCTAGCAGAAGCTTCTTATCAACTATGTATGGAGTGCTCTGCTTATGAAATCTAAAGACGGGCACGTAGAAGAATTCGAGAAGTTTGATGAGGCCATGGACAAGATCATGTCTGTGTCCAAGGCAGAGCTAGACAAGCGGCTAGAGGCTGCGAAGAAGGCCGTAGACGGGTAAGAGATACCCCAAGCCAGTGAAGGCTTCCCCTAAAAGCACCTAAGACTGCTGTGGTTGTACTTTCGATTTCGCCGCTTGCTGCTCTAGTTGTGTGACCCGCTCAATGGAGCACACCTTCAATGCCCAACATCCGCCCCGTACTTTCATCGCGGTGTTGGTCAAGTTCGACCATCTTTCCGATCAGTCGCAGGAGAGAAGATTCGCTTATGAGCGTGAAGTTGTAAAAGATACCACCGACTAAGACAGAGATTACGAATACCGATAGTCCGGTGACGGGCTTCGCGTGGAGTATTTCATATGGGAGAATGCAGATGTTGAATAGAACACCAACTACTGGCAGCCAAATAGACGTGGAAATGCTCGCTAACTTGCCACCGCTAGTGTGGATTAGATTTTTTGGATTTATGGGAACTGGGTTTGGTTTAGGCTGGCTCATGCGTGTTGTGACATACACCTGGATGACAGGAGCAGCCAGCGCCGTAATAGCGTTAACAATGATGCTGAGTATTAGTAGCCAAATAGGGCTAGGCATCTACCTGTTTCTCCAGACACGAAAAGAGCAGAGGATGAAGTCTGTACCCCATCCTACGCCGTAAGAATCAACTGCTTGTATGTGAGCCGACGACCAAACCCTTGCTCAACAACCAGCGCCAGCCGTCCACTGTCCCCAATGTCTTTCCGATTGTTATAGCGGAACACTTGCTCGTTCACATACTTGTCCAGGTGGAACGGGCGAACACTCACATAGGTTCCATTGAGGCCGCGCTTCAACAGGCTCCAAAAGTTCTCAATCCCATTCGTGTGGATGTGCGCGTTCACGTAACCCTCAACGTNNTCCTGCTTGCAATGAAGGGATAGGCCGCGTGTTCGTCTGTGATGATGTGGGCACCCGCTGCCACGTTATCGAGGACGACAGGCTGCATGGTCTCTCTGAAGCGATCCTCGATACTCCCTGCGCGAACCTTGCCACCACGCTCTAACATTCCCAGCACGATTGACTTGCCATTCTGTCCATACATTGTCGCTCCTGCTTGGCGCTTGGAACGGTGCATGTTCTTTGCCTTCCCACCGATGAAGGTCTCATCAATCTCTACAGGGCCGCCGTATCCTAGTTTCTTCTGGTTCTTATCCTTCATAGCCGTGCGGATGCGATGCAGCATGAACCATGCCGACTTCTGAGTGACACCGATGTTCCGCGCGATCTCATAGCTGGAAACACCGTTCTTGCAATTGGCAACCATCCAGGTTGCAGTCAGCCACTTGTCTAGGCCCAAGGGTGAGTCCTCATAGATGCTTCCCACCTTGACGGAGAACTGAGACTTAGCGTGGCGGATCTTGCACTGCCATACACGGCGGGTAGGCATGTACTTCACTTCTCTGGAGCCACAGTTCGGGCAAACAACTCCGTTCTTCCACCGCTTAGAAATCAAGTAGTTCACACAGTTGTCTGGGTTAGAGAAGTAGACGATTGCTTGCTGAAGTGTCTTGAGGCTTTCCATTGCTCAAATGTAGCTGGTTTCTCCTGCTGAGTCAAGTATATTATTACCAATAGACTTGGCATAGTTACC
>DHWW01000305.1:3682-3867 GCA_002413385.1 Granulicella sp. UBA5172 | reverse complement strand
AACTGCCGGTCGCCGTGGATCTCGCTGAAGTCGGTGAACAGGGCGTTGATGTAGTCCATCGGATAAGGGCGCTGGGGATGCCGGGCAAGCTCGGTCTTGATCCAGGCTTCGGGCAGGGGGGGTGCGGGTGCGTGCTTCTGGGGTGTGTTGTCTGCCATCTCTTTGACCAACATGATTGTACGGGA
>DHWW01000305.1:1393-3622 GCA_002413385.1 Granulicella sp. UBA5172 | reverse complement strand
AGAGCGGAAGAGGGCGTCGAGCTTGGCGAGGAGATCGGCGTCGGGGCTGTGCAGCGGGACGCGGATGCGGAGGGCGTCGGGGAGCTTGAGCTTGATGTCTTCGAGGGCCTGGATGCCGGTGACGGCGAGCTTGGGGGCGGCGTCTTCTTCGCCGCGCAGGATGCCCCGGACGAGGACCGGGACGTCGATCTTGAGTTTTTCGGCGAGCTTTTCGTAGGCCGAGGAGAAGGCGATGAGTTCGATCTTGCCGACGGTGTCTTCGAGGGAGGCCTGGGCGTACATCTCGCCGGAGCGCTTGGATTTTGCGACCTTGAGGCCAGTGATGACGCCCGCGATCTGGATCTCGTTGGAGCCTTCCTCGCGGCGGCCTCGGTTGAAGACGGTGGGCTCGGGCTTCATCTCGCAGGCGGTGGCGGTGTCGACGACCTTGAGGTTGCGGAGCTTCTCGCGATATTTGTCGAGAGGGTGGCCGGAGACGAAGAAGCCGAGGACGTCCTTCTCGTTCTGGAGGCGAGTGTGCTCGTCCCACTCCGGTGCGGCGGGGAGGGCGTCGTCGCTGGCGCTGGAGTTGGCGGGGCCGGGCTCGTCGAACATGCCGAAGAGGCCGTGCTGGCCGGAGGCGGTGTCGCGCTGGGACTTCTGGGCGCGTTCGATGGCCTTGTCGAGTGCGGCGAAGACGGCGGCGCGGGGGCCAAAGGCGTCGAGGGCTCCTGCCTTGCAGAGGGACTCGAGGACGCGCTTGTTCATGAGGCGGAGATCGACTTTGTCGCAGAACTCCCAGAGAGATGCGAAGCCTTCTCTCCCCCGCGCCTGCAGTTCGTTTCGCGCGGAGAGGATGGAGTCGATGGCGTTGTGGCCGACGTTCTTGATGGCCGCGAGGCCGAAGCGGATCTCGTCGCCGGTGGGGGTGAAGGTGGCGGCGGAGATTTGGACGTCGGGCGGGACGACGGAGATGTTGATCTCGCGACACTCGCCGATGTACTTGACGACGTTCTCGGGCTTGCTGGTTTCGGAGGTGAGGAGCGCGGCCATGAACTCGACTGGGTAGTGGGTTTTGAGCCAGGCGGTGTGGTAGGCGAGGAGCGAGTAGGCGGCGGAGTGGGATTTGTTGAAGCCGTAGCCGGCGAACTTGGCCATCTGGTCGAAGATTTCTCCGGCGGCGGCCTTGGGAAATTTGCGCTCGGCGGCTCCGGCGAGGAAGATCTCGCGCTGCTTCTCCATCTCGGCGGCATCCTTCTTCCCCATGGCGCGGCGGAGGAGGTCGGCGCCACCGAGCGAGTAGCCGCCGATAACGTTCGAGATCTGCATGACCTGCTCCTGGTAGACCATGACGCCGAGGGTCTCTTTGAGGAGCGGCTCGAGTTCGGGGAGGATGTATTCGATGAGGCTGGCGTCCCATTTGCGCTTGATGAAGTCGTCGATCATGGACATGGGGCCGGGGCGGTAGAGGGCGTTGAGCGCGGTGAGATGCTCGATGGAGCTGGGCTTGTAGCGGCGGAGGACGTCGCGCATGCCGCCGGATTCGAACTGGAAGACGCCGGAGGTGAGGGCGCGGTGAAAGACCTTCTCGAAGGTCTCAAGATCATCGAGCGCGATGAGCGAGAGGTCGACGGTTTCGCTGCGGTTGGAGTGGATGAGCTTGAGGCAGTCGTCGATGACGGTGAGCGTGGTGAGGCCGAGGAAGTCCATCTTCAGCAGGCCCAGTTTTTCGACGGCCTTCATGTCGTAGCTGGTGACAATGGAGTCGTCTTTGGCGCGGGTGACGGGGACGAGTTCGGTGAGCGGCTGGGGTGCGATGACGACGCCGGCCGCATGAACACCGGCTCCTCGCACCAGTCCTTCAAGACGAAGAGCGGTGTCGATTAGCTCTTTGATTTTTGGATCTTCGTAGGCGGTGGCGAGCAGCGGGTTCTCTTTGAGAGCCTGCTCGATGGTGATGCCGATGGTGGTGGGGATGAGCTTTGCGATGCGATCGACTTCGCCGTAGGGCATGTCGAGCGCGCGGCCTACGTCCTTGATCGCGGCCTTGGCGGCCATGGTGTTGAAGGTGATGATCTGCGCGACCTGGTCGTTGCCGTACTTCATGCGGACGTACTCGATGACCTCGACGCGGCGATTCATGCAGAAGTCGATGTCGATATCGGGCATCGAAATGCGCTCGGGGTTGAGGAAGCGCTCGAAGAGGAGATCGTTCTGGAGCGGATCGATGTCGGTGATCTCCATGACGTA
>DHWW01000305.1:958-1206 GCA_002413385.1 Granulicella sp. UBA5172 | reverse complement strand
GGGCAATCGAATTTGGGGAATGGATTTTTGACCTTGGTGAGCTCGAGGTTGCAGCGCTCGGGAAACTGCATGGTGCGGGTGCAGACTTCGGGCGCGTGAGAGAAGAGCCGATGCATCTCTTCGGCCGTCTTGACGTAGAACTCCTGGGTGTCGAACTTGAAGCGCTTGGGGTCGTTCATGGACCCGGCGGTCTGGACGCAGAGCAGGACCTCGTGGGCGCGGGAGTCCTGGTCCTCGATGTAGTGCGA
>DHWW01000305.1:0-953 GCA_002413385.1 Granulicella sp. UBA5172 | reverse complement strand
CGTGCTGCGAGACTTCGCCAGCGAGGCAGCCGGAGAAGCCGATGAGGCCTTCGGTGTGGGCGGCGAGGAAGTTTTTGCTGACGCGGGGCTTCTTATAGAAGCCGTGCAGCGCGGCTTCACTGGTGAGGCGAACGAGGTTGCGGTAGCCGGCTTCGTTCGCGGCGAGAATGAGGAGGTGGTTGTACTTGGAGTCGGGGTCGGCGTGCTCGCGGAGGTGGGATTCTTCTTTGCAGACGTAGAGCTCGCAGCCGAGGATGGGCTTGAGGTTCTTCTTGTGCATGGCGTCGAAGAAATGGACGGCGCCGTAGATGTTGCCGTGGTCGGTGATGGCGGCGGAGGTCTGACCGATTTTGGTGAGGTGCTTGGCCAGCTTGTCGACGTCGCAGGCACCGTCGAGGAGAGAGTAGTCGGTGTGGAGATGGAGGTGCGTGAACTCTGCGGCCATAAGGGTAGTTTAGGCCTTTGGAGCTTGCGGAAAACATGGGCTTTGCAGCGGTGATTCCCAGGCGTACCTAAGGCTAGAAATGTTCATTGCAGCAGCCCCTCATTGGTCAGAGTGACCGCCCCAGTCATAGGGTGGCAGTGATGCCTCTAAATCTACTGCAGAGTCGTCCATGAAAGCCTGTATTTCCCGCTGCTCTTCTTCTGGAGTGTTGTCTGAATAGGAGAGCGCCAGACGGAGACGTTCTTTCTCGGCATCGGTCTTCTGTGGGGACGGGTTGTTCGCGTCATTTGCCATCGTCAGAATTATAGGTCGTGACTTCATCCCCTGTTCCGTTGATGGATGCATGCCTAAAATTAGGCGTGTAGAATCCTTTGCCATGGGATTTTTTGTGTTTGATGCGATTGCTCGGATGGTGCGTGGACGGCGGCGGCAGGAGCGGCTGACGGTTGCGGCGGGGTGGCCGGTGGCTGCGGCGAAGTTGCTGGTGTCGAAGCTGGTGATGAAGGAT
>DHWW01000304.1:4634-4756 GCA_002413385.1 Granulicella sp. UBA5172 | reverse complement strand
GGAGCGGCGGCGGATGTGCTGGGAGAGCTTTCGGAGGAGGAGTCCGAGGCGATTCTGGAAGAGATGGAGCCGGAAGAGCGGCATGAAGTGGAGGAGTTGCTGGAGTTTTCGGCGGACTCGGC
>DHWW01000304.1:359-4556 GCA_002413385.1 Granulicella sp. UBA5172 | reverse complement strand
TTTCGAGGGTGATCCGGACACGATTACGGAGATTTATCTGATTGGGAAAGACGAGAAGCTGGTCGGCGTGGTGATGTTGCCGAGGCTGTTGCTGGCGACGCCTGAGACGAAGCTGGCGACCCTGTCGGAGGGGCATAATGTTCGCTGCTCGCTGGATGCGAATGATAGGGATGTGNNGGATAGAGTGTAGAGGATAGAGGAGAGCGGCGGCGGTGAAGATTTTGTATGTGGGGCAGCTCTCTCCGAACGACTCGGCGCAGTATCGGGCATGGGCGCTGGAGCGGCTGGGGCATACGGTGGTGACACTGAATTGCCTGGAGTATCAGCCAGGGAGTTCGCTGCTGCGGAAGGTGGTGCATCGCGCGCAGGTGGGGCCGTGGGTGTCGCGGCTGAATCAAGATATTCTGGCGGCGGCAGAGAGGGAGCGGCCGGAGGTGTTCTGGGCGGATAAGCTGCTGGGGCTGTGGCCGAAGACGCTGGACCGATTGCGGGAGATGGGGATCGCGACGGTGAGCTACATGATCGACAACGCGTTTGGGCCACGGCGCGATCCGGGGTGGCGGCTGTATATGAAGGACATTCCGCATTTCGATCTGCATGTGGTGCAGCGGGACAAGAATGTTGCGGATTACATGGAGCGAGGGGCGCGGGATGTGATCAAGATTCAGACCGCGTATGAGCCGACGATTCACTTTCCAGTAGAGGGGGCGTGGAGTGACAGGGAGCGGGACCTACATGGCGAAAGGGGGGTTTCGTTTATTGGGACGTCGTATGATGACCGGCCGGCGTTTCTGACGCGGCTGTGGCGGGAGTGTGGGTTTCCGGTGGTGATCTCGGGGGACCGGATGTGGACCGTGCGGCTTGATCCAGAGGCTGCGAAGGCGCTTTATACGGGGGGGGAGTTGTACGGGAAGGGGTATCGCGAGGCGATCTGGCGGTCGAAGATCAATCTGAGTTTTATTACGCATTCGAACCAGGATGAGTTTGTGCACAAGAGCTTTGAGATTGCAGGGTGTGGGGGATTTCTGCTGGCGGAGCGGTCGGCGGGGCATGAGGCTCGGTTTCGCGAGGACGAGGAGGCGGTGTTTTTTACGGGGTTTGAAGAATGCGCGGAGAAGATCCGGCGGTATCTTCCGGATGAGGCGGCGAGGGAGCGGATTGCGGCGGCGGGGCGTGCCCGGGCGGTGCGGGATGGGTATGGAAATGATGCGCAGATGGCGAAGATTGTAGAGAGATTGCGTGAAGTGAAGGTGTCGAGGCTGTTGTAACGCGGAAAGTGTGGGATCGGGTTAGTCTAGATTGAGCCGAGGAGCCAATATGCAGAGAACGAGGAGATGCGGGATTCGTGTTGGCGCTCAAGTGTTCGGCTGGGCGACTTCGATTGCGGCGGTGCGGGTGTGACCTTCTGGAAGCGGTACAAGACAAGCATCATTATTTTCTTCGCGGTGCTTGGGCCTGGATTTATCACGGCCAACGTGGACAACGATGCGGGTGGGATTCTGACCTACTCGCAGGCCGGGGCGCAATACGGGTACAAGCTGCTGTGGACGATGATCCCGATTACGATCGCGCTGATCGTGGTGCAGGAGATGTGCGCTCGTATGGGGGTGGTGACGGGCAAGGGTCTGAGTGATTTGATTCGCGAAGAGTTCGGGCTTCGCATGACGTTTGTGCTGATGGTGCTGCTGGTGATTGTGAACTTCGGCAACGTGGTTGCGGAGTTTTCCGGCATTGCGGGGTCGCTGCAACTGTTCCACGTGAGCAAGTATGCGAGTGTGCCGTTGTGTGCGCTGGCGGTGTGGGCGCTGGTGGTGAAGGGCGACTACAAAAGTGTGGAGAAGATCTTTCTTATAGCCAGCGTGTTTTATGTCTGCTACATCATTGCGGGCGTGATGGCGCAGCCGGACTGGCATACGGCGCTGGTGGAGACGGTGAAGGTTCCGGGGCGGGCGATCTGGCGGGACCACAACTATGTGTACATGGTGGTGGGTGTGGTGGGAACGACGATTGCTCCGTGGATGCAGTTCTACCTGCAGTCGTCGGTGGTGGAAAAGGGCATTACGGTGAGGCAGTACAAGGCGTCGCGGCTGGATGTGATTGTGGGGTCATTCTTCACGGACATCGTGGCGTGGTTCATCATCGTGGCGTGCGCGGCGACGCTGTACAAGGCGGGGATGCGCAACATTAATATTCCGTCGGATGCGGCGCAGGCGATGAGGCCGCTGGCGGGGGATTTTGCTTACATTCTGTTTGCGGCTGGATTGTTTAACGCATCGTTTTTTGCGGCGAGCGTGCTGCCGATTTCGACGGCGTATAGCGTGTGCGAGGGGTTGGGATTCGAGAGCGGCGTGGATAAGAAGTTCAGCCAGGCTCCGTTCTTTTACTGGCTGTTTACACTGCTGATTGTGGCGGGGGGGGGGGGGGGGCTGNNTGTGGCGGGGGGGGCGGTGGTGCTGATCCCGAATTTTCCGCTGGTGACGATGACGATTCTGTCGCAGGTGTTGAATGGGGTGCTGCTGCCGTTCGTGCTGTATTTCATGTTGAAGCTGATTAATAACAAAGCGCTGATGGGCAGGCACACGAATTCGCGATGGTTCAATGTAGTGGCATATGCGACGACGGTGATTGTGGTGGGGCTGACGGTGGTGATGGTGTGGCAGCAGCTGCACCAGGTGGCGGGTGCGGGGAACTAGAGGAGTTTGCCGTCGGCGAGGTCGCGGATGAGGTTGAGGTCGGCGGCGAGGAAGTCGTAGTCGGGGAGACGGACGACGGAGCTCCAGAGCATTTGCTCGAAGATGGAGATGTTGTTGGTGAGCTCACCGCGATAGTCGCGGACGAGGAAGAACTCGATGTCGATGGCTCCTCCGTTGCGGTAGGTGTGGCGGACGGAGGTGATGCGTTCGCCGATGGTGGCTTCGATGCCTAGCTCTTCGGAGAGCTCGCGGGCGAGGGCTTCGACGGAGGTTTCGCCGGGTTCGATTTTGCCTCCGGGGAACTCCCACTTGAGGCCCATGGGTTGATCGGCGCGGCGCTGGCAGATGAAGATCTCGCGGCTGGCGCCTTCGCCGCGCAGGATCAGAGCGGCGACGACGCGGCGCAAAGGCTTGGCGACTTGGGCCGATCGATGTTCGTTGAGCTTGCGAATCGGTTCTTTCACGTTTCTATGATCAGTGTAGACGCTTGAAAGCGCAGAACAGACTACGGGGGCAGGAAGAGGGTGTTTCGAGGGATGAAGTTTCAGGGTGTGACGGAGGCGGGGAAGTAGACGGGCCAGCCTTCTGCTGCGCTGCGTGTGAGGAGATCGGTGGAGGGATTTACGGGGAAGGCACCACGTTTGCCTTGCGTGATGGAGAGCATGGCGGCGTCGTGTACGGAGTTGCCGAAGACGGCGCCGGGTGCGGTGATGCCGACGCGGTTGAGGGCGACGACCTTGTCGTGGTCGGTGGGGACGTGGATGAGGCGGTCGGTGATGATGCCGTTGTCGATTTCGACGCGGGCGGAGAGGACGTGGTCGGCGGGGATGTTGAAGCGGCGGACGCCTTCTTCGATGACCCAGTCGTTGGTGGAGCTGACGGCCCAGATGTCGCAGCCGTTGTGCTGGAGCTCGGCGATGAGGGCGGCGAGTTCGGGGAAGATGTTGGGCTCGATGTAGTCGCGGAAGAACTGGGCGGCGGCGGCGCGAAGGGTTTCGACGGGGAGGCCGCGGTAGACCTGGGTCATCTCGGCGCAGATGTCGTACTCGGAGACGGTGCCGTGCTTGTAGCCCTGGTAGCGGTCGTTGAGCCAGGCGATTTGGTCGGGGGAGATGAGTTTGGTGTCGATGGACCAGTGCATGAAGGCGGAGCCGGCGTCGCCGGACCAGAGGGTGCCGTCGCAGTCGAATACGGCGATGCGGGGGTTGAGGGCGTGGACGCGGGCGTGGAAGTCTGGGGTGGTGAGGAGTTCGGGGGCGGGGGTGTTGCGGTCGGTCAAGGGGTTGCTCCGTGCGGTGTGCCGCTAGGTAAGAGGATATCCGTTGACGATGGACAGGTCATCTGAACCGAGTATGGGTGTTGGCGGTATCCTAGCAAAGGTTTGGAGATGGAAGATGAGCTTATTTTTTGCGGCAGGGTCGGCGGAGACGGAGATGAGTGGGGCGGAGATTCGTGCGGGGTTGCGTGAGGCCCTGACAAAGCTGGGTGAGCGGAAGAAGGTGCT
>DHWW01000304.1:0-334 GCA_002413385.1 Granulicella sp. UBA5172 | reverse complement strand
TGGGAGTTTTATGGTGAGCGGCTTACGGATGTGCTGCCGGCGCTGGGGACGCATACGGCGATGCCCGATGCGCAGATTGCGACGATGTTTGGGAAGACGCCTCGGGAACTTTTTCGGGTGCATGACTGGCGCAATGACATTGTGACGCTGGGTGAGGTTCCGGGGGAGTTCATGCGCGAGGTGAGCGAGGGGAAGCTGGACTACTCGTGGCCGGCGCAGGTGAATAAGCTGCTGCGGGATGGGGGGCACGATCTGATTTTGTCGATTGGCCAGGTGGTGCCGCATGAGGTGGTGGGGATGGCCAATGGGAGCAAGAATATTTTTATTGGCACGG
>DHWW01000200.1:1265-4155 GCA_002413385.1 Granulicella sp. UBA5172 | reverse complement strand
CAACCTATTGAGACCTCACACGTAGGGATCTGCATGTCCTCCCCACCCTGATGAGTCTCCGCCCCGCGCAAAGACTCTCCCCCTTTGAAGCTGAGGGGCTCCAGCCCCTCCATAACAACCCTCCACCAACTCGACGTTAGCCGCTGGGGGAATCACCTAGCTCCCCGCCAACACGCCCCGCAGCACCTTATTCAGCGCACCCAACGCCTTCGCACTCCCTTGCCCCAACTCCACCGCCTTAGGCCACGTCCACGGCCGCACAGCCGTATGCAGCGCAAACGCCCCAGTCCGAAAACTCCCACGCTCCCCCGCGAACTTCACCAGCGAGCTCAGCTCAAAATCATACCCATCCGACACTCCCTTGATCGCCCGAAACCCCAGCCCCTTCGCCTCCGCAATCCGCGCCACGGTCGCCGCCTCCATATCCAACCATCGCCGCTCCATAGCTCTCCGCCAGCCGAGCCTTCTCGCGCACACTCGCAATCGCGCCCGCACTAGCCAGCGTCACATTCCCCGCCACCGCCGTCACAAACCGCTCCCCTGTCCCCGCATCCACCACAACATTCGCCTCGATCACCATCCCCGCCACCACTCCCGGCACACATCCACCCGCCAGCCCAGTCGAAATCAGCATCCCCACATCGCCCGTCGCCAGCCCAGCCTCCACCGCAATCCCCGCGCGCTCCGCTCCCATCCCCGCCGCGACCACCACCGCCCCCTCCACCCGGTACAGCCACACCCCATCCTTCACCAGCGCAGCATCCGCCTTGGTTCCCCGGACAACCGCAGCAATCTCCCGGGGCAGCGCAGCGATGATGGCAATCGTTCCAGGCATTTGTATGGCTCCATCATACGAGTCAACCAGCGCGCCGCTCCCGCAGGAGTTTTCCGCAGGTTGACAGCAGGGCTTCAGAAGTGGATATTAGGCCTTGCACAATCGTTTGCGCACAAAGCTTCCACAATGCTTCCAGGGCTATCCTCTAGACGGAGTTCGCCCGCAAATCTTAGGAGTCCGTTACCCATGCACCGTTTACTCCTTTCCGCTGTCTCTGCTCTGTTGTTCGCCTGCCCCTTCACCTGCGCGCTCCACGCCCAGACACCCGAGCCAATCCGCATTGATGCCCACGCCCCCACCACGCCCTTCCCCCACTTCTGGGAGCAGACCTTCGGCTCCGGCCGCGCCATCCTCGCTCTCCGTGCCGACTACCGCGCCGATCTCCACACCGTGAAGGAAGCCACCAACTTCCAGTCCGTCCGCTTCCACGGCATCCTCAACGACGAGGTCGGCCTCTACGACCCTGCCCGTCAAACAAAGAACCCCGGCCTCGCCGCGCAGGCCGCCAACGACGCCTCCGCCTACAACTTCTTCTACGTCGACGAAATCTACGACGGCCTCCTCGCCGAGCGCGTCCGTCCCTTCGTCGAACTCAGCTTCATGCCCCAAAAGATGGCGCTCGATCCCGTCCTCCTCCACACCTTCTTCGGCCACCCCAACGTCTCCCCTCCCAGGGACTACGTCCTCTGGGACGCCATGATCAAGGCTCTCGCCACACACCTCATCGCACGCTACGGCATCACCGAAGTCTCCACCTGGAAGTTCGAAGTCTGGAACGAACCCAACCTCGACTTCTGGGGTGGCAATCCAAAACAGCAGACCTACTTTGAGCTCTACGACCACACGGCACGCGACCTCAAGTCCGCCTCCCCGCGTCTCCAGGTCGGAGGTCCCGCGACCGCACAGGCCGCATGGGTCACGCCTTTCCTGGAGCACGTCCACGCCAACAACGTCCCCATCGACTTCGTCTCCACCCACGTCTACGCCAACGACACCGCACCCAACGTCCTCCACATCAACGAAGACGTTCCGCGCGAAACCATGGTCTACCGCGCCGTCAAGATGGTGCACGACCAGATCCTCGCCTCGCCCTATCCAAAAATCCCGCTCATCTTCTCCGAGTACAACGCCAGCTACTCCAACGAGCCCAACGTCACCGACTCCACCTTCATGGGCCCCTGGCTCGCCAACAACATCCGCCTCTGCGACGGCCTCACCCAGAGCATGGCCTACTGGTCCTTCTCCGACGTCTTCGATGAACAGGGCGTCGTCCGCACTCCCTTCTACGGCGGGTTCGGCGTCGTCGCTGCGGAGAGCATTCCCAAGCCCGCCCTCAACGTCTTCCGCGCCCTCCATCAACTCGGCGACCAGCGCATCGCCCTCACCTCCGACTCCGCGCTCGCCACGAAAACCTCCGACGGCAAACTCGTCCTCGCCCTCTGGGACTACGCTCCACCCACCGGCATCGGCGCCGACTACACCATGCCCAATGGCCCCGCAGGTCCACCCAAAACCTTCGATCTCACCCTCACCCACGTCCCCGCCAACGCCGCCGTCGAAGTCCTCCGCATCGACCCCGACCACGGCAACGTCCTCAAGGCCTTCGACGCGATGGGCCGTCCCCCCGGCGACCTCACGCCCGATCAGGTCGCCAAACTGCGCGCCGCCGGAGCCATGGCCCCCGCCGAACACCTCCACCTCCACGACGGCAAACTCCAGCTCACCGTACCCGCGCACGGCCTCGCCGTCCTTCTCATCGGAAAATAAAATGCAACGACGCGACTGCCTCAAACTCCTGGCCGGTGCCGCCCTCCTCCCAGCTCTGTCGTCCCGAGCCACCACCATGGGTGCCCCACATCTCGCTCCTGAGATGGGTGCTTCCACAAATTCCCTCACCGCCGCCGACGAATCCTTCCTCGACGACATACAGCGCCGCGCCTGTCTCTACTTCACCGAGCAAGCCGGCACCCAATCCGGCCAGGTCCTCGACCGCGCCGCCGCCAACAACACCGACGGCAAACTAGACCCCCGCCGCATGGCCTCCATCGCCGCCAC
>DHWW01000200.1:0-1167 GCA_002413385.1 Granulicella sp. UBA5172 | reverse complement strand
GTCCGCCGCACCCTCCGCTTCCACGCCAACACCCTGCCCAACGTCCACGGCTTCTTCTACCACTTCAACTTCGTCGACACCGGCGCTCGCATCGCCAAGAACGAAGTCTCCTCCATCGACACCGCGCTTCTCCTCTGCGGAATCCTCACCGCCCGCGCCCACTTCCACGACGACCCCGAAATCCAACACCTCGCCACCCTCATCTACCACCGCGTCGACTGGCCCTGGATGTTAAACGGCGGCCAAACCTTCTCCATGGGCTGGCACCCCGAGACCGGCTTCCTCACCGCCCGCTGGAAGACCTACTGCGAGCTCATGATGATCTATCTCCTCGCCATCGGCTCCCCCACCCATCCCGTCGACCGNNCTCTTCACCCACCAATACAGCCAGGCCTGGTTCGACTTCCGCAACAAGCGCGACAACTTCGCCAACTACTTCACCAACTCCATCACCGCCACCCGCGCCCACCAAGCCTTCTGCCTCTCCCTCGGCAAGCCCTACTCCCCCGACTACTGGGGCATCAGCGCCTCCGACTCCGCCCACGGCTACACCGCATGGGGCGGACCTAGCTCCCATCCCAATCTGTCATCTCGACCGAACCCTGAGCTTGCCGAAGGGGAAGTGGAGAGACCTGCAGCTACCCCGCCCCTGAACCCAGAAGCTCTGACCCGCAGTATCGGCGACATCGACGGCTCCGTCGTCCCCTACGCCACCGCCGGATCGCTCCCCTTCCTCCCCGCCGATTGCCTCCGCGTCCAACGCGCCCTCAAAGCCAACTACGGCGACAAGGCCTACGGCCGCTACGGCTTCTGCGACGCCTTCCATCCCCAGGCCAACTGGTACGACCCCGACGTCCTCGGCATCGATCTCGGCATCAGCGTAGTGATGGCCGAAAACCTCCGCACCGGCTTCGTCTGGCAAACCTTCGCCCGCAACCCCGAAGTCCCCCTGGCCATGCAACGCGCCGGCTTCCACAATACCTGAAGCAAACCGGCCTTCGCGTTTGCATTCTTTTGTCCACCCAAAACCTCGTCATCCTGCCCCTGTAAGGAGAAGGCCCCGTATTTGCTTTGCCTTTGCCCTTGCTTTTGCCTGTTTTTCGCCGTTGCCTGTTTTTCGCCGTCATTCCTAGAGCGAAGCGAAGGACCCCCGCATTAGCTTTTCCT
>DHWW01000347.1 GCA_002413385.1 Granulicella sp. UBA5172 | reverse complement strand
GAGGGTGAGCCAGCCGGGGGCGGTTCCGGGGAGGGCGATGCACTCGGCGTTTGGGGGCGGTTCGGTGGAGAGGGTGACGAGCCAGCCGTTGGGGGCGACGCGGGGTTGGGCGTCGGTGAGGGCCTGCTGCATGTTGTCGACGGCGCGGAGGGTGACGGCGTTGAATTGGCGGTTGGGGGGTAGGGTGTCGACGCGGGCTGCCCAGACTTCCGTTTGTTGGGTGGGCAGGGCGAGGGTGCGGACGGCTTCGCGGAGGAAAGAGGACTTCTTGCCCTGGGATTCAGCCAGGGTGACGCGGAGTTCGGGGTAAAGAAGCTGGATGGGGAGGCCGGGAAAGCCGGCACCGGAGCCGAAGTCGAGGAGGGTGGCGTTGGCGGGCAGGCGGGGGACGAGGTGGAGGCCTGCGAAGAGGCTCTCGCCGAAGTGGCGGCGGACGATCTCCTCGGGTTCGCGGATGGCGGTGAGGTTGGTGCGGGCGTTCCACTTGAGGAGGAGGTCGAGATAGGCGGAGAGCTGCGGAACGAGGGTGGGGGCTACGGTGTGGGGGCCGAGGTAGGGCTGGAGGAGGGTGGCGATGCGGGATTCGGGGAGAGTTGGCATGGGGTGGCTAGGGTGTGTGGGGTTCCGGTGTGTGGAGTTGTGGGGTGCGGCGGGCGTCGGCGAAGGGTTGGGCTTCGGAGACGAGGCGGTGGAAGAGGGCGCGGCTGGCGGCACTGATGTCGTAGCTGCGCTCGGGGTGCCACTGGACGCCGAGGAGGAATTGGGGGTGGGAGGGGGAATGTTCCACGTGGAACACTGGGTCGTCGGGGTCTAGTTCCACGGCTTCGATGACGCCGTCGTCAGGGCAGCGGGCCACGATGCGGAGGCCATCGCCGGGGGCGGCGACGGATTGGTGGTGGCTGGTGTTGATGGGGAGGCGGAGGAAGCCGTTGGATTCAGGGGCTTCGCCGGGGGTGAGGAGGGAGGCGAGAAGGCTGTCGGTAGCGATGAGGGCGGAGTGGGCGATGGCGACTTTGCTGCCGGCTTCGTGGTTGACGGGCAGGGGCGTTAGGTCCTGGATGAGGGAGCCGCCGCGCCAGACGTTGAGCGATTGGATGCCGTAGCAGATGCCGAGTATGGGTTTGGCGAATTTGGAGGCGTGGTCGAGGAGGAGGCAGTCGGCGGCTTCGCGGGCGGGGTCGGCGGGAGCGGTGGCGGGGTCGCGGTCGGCGCCGTAGAGGGCTGGGTCGACGTCGGCGGGGCTTCCGGGGAGGAGGACGCCGTCGCAAGTGGCGGCGAGGGCGTTGATCTGGGTGGCCGAGAGGGTGAGGTCGACGGCGATGGGCTTGCCGCCGGAGTTCGCGATCGCGGCGGCGTAGTGCGGCCAGGAACGCTGGTTGTAGGCAAGATCCCTGGAGGTGGGGAGCGGAATGGCGATGCGTGGCTTCATATCAGGCTTACGGGACTAGGCGTACTGCTAGAAGGGTACCGCAGGATGATGGCGAAGAGGAGCGCAGAATTGCGGGGGTGTGGGTGTTAACTAGTTGGATACCCTGTACATCCCTGGCGGGAGAGTCTCACGGACACGCCTTAGGGTCTATCTTCATCTAGCCGGATGCTATCACGAGGCGGAAAGGCGGAGGTGTCAGTATCCCAATCTCGTAAAAGCTAAATCGAAACGGTTGATGACGTATTCGGTAGCCAATCCGAACCTCCTCAACTCCTCGCCGAAAGTGGATCCCGGCCATACCGGAATATCTTCGATGGCTATATCAACTTTCAGATCGGTGGCCAGTTTGATTTTGAAATCCGGCCCAGCGCCGGCAACGCCGAAGCGAAGAAATACATTTTTACCTTTCAGAAAATCGGCTTCGAGGGGCTGCACGAAAGTAACGGAACATCCTGGCCCCAAGGGGAGAAAGTCAAAAGCTACCGCTTCGCCAACGCACGCGAAGACGTGCAATCGTCTGTGCCTGTCCTTCCTGGCGCAGTTGTGAAGTCTTTCCAAGGTGACATTGAGTCCCAGGTCAGGGTCCCCTACAGGTTTGTCAGCGCTGTACGGCTGTACAGCGCTGAGCCACTCCCTCAGCTCCTGCGGAAAATTGAACTTGTGAATAGCTGCCGCATCGAATTGCTGTTGAGTGGCATAGATCGGAAATTCGAGGCGATTTGCTTTGGCAGGAGGTTCGGATCCATCCAATATCCAAACAGCTTTCCATACCGCTGCATCCAAAGCCGCTCTGAGTTGATAGAAAAACTCGCCGAGTTCGAACGCAATGCAATTATCTCCAGTGGGCGAGTTGAAAACTGCACTGAGTGTCCATGTCCCTTCGCTTTCTTGCTCTGCTCTGACGGTATAACCGTCCTTTGGAAAGAGCCTGCCGACTTCGTTCCAAAGCGCTTCCGCGTGCACTCGGGACCGATCGATACGCTTCCAACTGTCTTCGAAGAGGCGAGCCATCCCGCCATGCTATCAGCGGCGCATATAAATGCGCCGTATGTGGCCTTGGCAAGCATTTGATTGGGGAGTCTTTTGGGCGATCATCGCCGCTGGGCTGATTTATCTCGTCATCGCGAACATATTCAACCTTGTGATCTCCGAATTGACGAAGGAATGAGATGCGGCGCTCCCCTGTCACGGTGATTTCAGTATCCATTTTCTCTCCTACTCAGTTAAATATGTTATGACCCGAGTTAAATACCTCCGACTCCCCCCTATCTATATAGAGGGGAGGAGGAATCGAGAGGGCTGGGAGAGGCGGCTATTTTCTTGTGCTGGCTGGGGAAGAGTTGTTCGAAGGCGGGGGCGCCGTGGAGGGTGGCGAATTGCTGATCCTGCTGGAGGGAGTTCTTGTTGTGGAAGCCTTCGAAGGGAGCCTTGTGCGGTTATCGGCTGAGCCTATTTTGCTGTACGCTGCGTGGCGGCGGTGCGGGGATGTGCGATGGCTGCGCGAAGGATATCAACCGAATGATGGGTGTGGTAATCAACCCACTGATCCATTACAACGGTGGGGTCCGATGGGTATACATCGTAGGTAGAACTCCATCATTGGAGATAGAAAGCAGGCGCACCAGCCGGATAACCAGCTGGTGCAAAAGCAGACATGAAGTTGGCGTGGAGAGGTGTGCTCACAGGTCTTGCCCTGGCCCTGTGTGCCGTAAGTGAACCAGCTGGGGCTATGCAGGATTCGTCTACGAGTGTCATGGCCCCTCCCACCCATGCACACGGCGCGATTGCCTTCGTGCGTGCCTCGGTGGTGGTGGCTGGGGAGTTGTCGCAGAGGTATCCGCAGGGCAGCCAACTGGTGCGGAGTCCTGCGCGGACGGCGGGAGCTGTCGTTAAGCAGGCTCCGGTTGTGCTGACGCCGGAGTTTTTCGCGGTGGCTGATCCGCAGGTTTCGTTTGATGGAAGCAGGCTGCTGTTCGCTGGGCAGAAGCAGCGGGATTCGAAGTGGCAGATTTGGGAGATGCCCGCGGTGGGCGGAGCTGCGCGGCAGGTGACGCATTGCGCGGGCGACTGCGTGCGGGCGGTGTATCTGCCGTCGCAGGAGATTGCGTACACGGCGTTGCGAGGTGTGGGGGCGGCGCGCACGTCGGATGTGGTGGTGAGNNGATTCGTGGTGGTGCGACGGAGTTGGCGGATGGGACGATTGTGTTTGTGCAGCGAGAGACGGCGCGGGCCGCGGGTGGAGAGCTGGAGTGGATTCGTCCGGGAGCGTTGCATGCGGTCGCGTTGCGTGGGGCTGCAGTTCGTGGGGCTGGGAGTGGATATGCATCGGTGACGGCGTTGGGGGATGGAGAGTTGGTGGTGTCGCGCGGTGGTGGTTTGTACAGCGTGGATTTGAGGCGCGGTGGGCGCGAGGAGTTGGTGTACCGGAGTGCTCGCGGGGAGAGCGTGCAGGCGGTGCCGATTGCGGCGCATGCCGTAGTGAAAGCGTATCGCAGCATTCTGCATCCGGAGCGGAAGACGGGCAGGATGCTATGCCTCGATGCGTATGTTTCAGAGGATGTGGCGAGTGGGCGCCTGGCGGGACACATTACGCGGGTGCGGGTGCTGGCGAAGCAGGGCGACGGGGAGCGGGCTTTGGGAGACGCTCCGGTGGAGCTGGATGGATCGTTCTATGCGACGGTGCCGGCGGATGTGCCGATACGGCTGGAGTTGATCGGGAATAAGGGCGAGGTGGTGAAGGCGCAGCGGAGTTGGATGTGGGTTCGCAACGGCGAGGATCGTGGATGCCCGGGATGCCATGAGAGCCAGGCGGTGGCTCCGGAGAATCGGTCGCCGATGGCGTTGGAACGGTTCGATACGCCGAGTGATTTGGTGGGTGATGCGTTGAAGGCGGTGCGGCCGTGAGGAGTTCTATGTTGATGATGCGATGTGCGTGTGCGGGCGTGATGTTGAGTGTGGCGTTGGGCGCTGGAGCGCAGGCTACGAGTGTTGCGGTGAGTGCCGCGCCGCTGCCGCAGTTTGTCGATGTGACGGCGAAGTCGCGGATTGATTTTCAACATTCGTTTGGAGAGAAGGCGCTGAGTTCGATCCAGGAGGGGACGGGGTCGGGCTGCGCTTGGCTTGATTACAACAACGATGGGCTGATGGATTTGTATGTTGCGAATGGACGGCATGTTGAGGGGCTGGCGAATCATTCCGCGGCGGATGGGGTGGGGGCGACGAATCATCTGTATCGGAACAACGGGGATGGGACGTTTACGGATGTGACGACGCAGGCGGGTGTGCCGGGCAAAGGGATTGGGGTTGGCGTTACGGCGGGGGACTTCGATAACGATGGCAATGAAGACCTGTATGTGACGAATTACGGTTCGGCGATTTTGTATCACAACAATGGGGATGGGACGTTCACGGATGTGACGGCGAAGGCGGGGGCGAACAATCCTTTCTTTGGGACGGGCGCTGCGTTTCTGGATTATGACCACGATGGCCGGCTGGATTTGTTTATCGGGAATTATCTGAAGTTCGATCCGAGCAGCCGACAGTATTATTCGGCACAGCAATATCCGGGGCCGCTGGAATATGCGCCGGAGATGAACCGGCTGCTGCATAACCATGGCGATGGAACGTTTACGGATGTATCGAAGGCGTCGGGGATTGCGGCGCAGGCGGGGCGCGCGATGGGCGTGACGGTGGGGGATTTTAACGGCGATGGATGGCCGGACATCTATGTTGCGAATGACACGATGGCCAGCTTTCTGTATCGCAATAACAAGGACGGAACGTTTACGGATGTTGCAGCGGATGCGGGCGCGGCGTATGGGCAGAATGGTGAGGCTTCGACGGCGATGGGGCCGGTCTTTGGGGATTATGAGAATAGTGGGCGGCAGTCGCTGTTTGTGTCGGATGCGCATTATCACCGGCTGCTGCGCAATGCGGGGAAGGTGGATGGCGGGTTTGAAGATGTGACGAATGCGTCGGGCGTGGGGCAGGTGTCGGCGCAGTTTGTGGGATGGGGTGATGGGCTGTTTGATTTTGATAACGATGGATGGAAAGACTTGTTCATCGTGAATGGCGGGATGGTGTGGCTGGTTCCACAGCAGAGTTCGCTGCTGCGGAATAACAGGGATGGAACGTTCGCGGATGTTTCGATGCAGGCGGGAAGTTTCTTTCAGACATCGATTGTGAGTCGCGGTGCGTGCTTTGCGGATTACGACAACGATGGGTATGTGGATGCGTTTGTGTCGACGCTGGGGGGCAAGGGAATTCTGCTGCACAATACTCCTCCGGCGGGCAAGCGGAATCACTGGTTGACGATCAAGCTGGTGGGAACGCGGAGCAATCGCGATGGGTATGGTGCGAGTTTGGAGGCGGTGTCGGGCGAACTGAAGCAGTGGGTGCAGAGTACGTCGGAGAGTGGGTATCTTTCGCAGAATGACCCTCGGCCGCAGTTTGGATTGGGGTCTCATGCGGTGGTGGATACGCTGACGATTCATTGGACGAGCGGGACGGTGCAGACGCTGCATGACGTGAAGGCGGACCAGGTGTTGAAGGTGACGGAGCCAGCGGCGGCCGGCGTTGCTGTGCCGACTACGGCGAAGGGAAAGACTCCATGAGCCAGGGGCGCGAGAGGTTGGGCGAACCGCTGAAGCGGTGGGAAGAAGTGGCGATCGGTGTNNTATCTGAGCCCGGTAGCATTGCAGATTTCGCATGATGGGCAGTGGCTGTATGTGGTGTGCGAGGACAGCGACGAGATGCTGGTGGTGGACACGCGGGCGGGGCGTGTGGTGCGGCGCGTCGAGGTGGGCAAGCGGCCGAAGGGGATTGCGATTTCGCCGGATGGGAAGACGCTGTACGTGTCCGACGAGGCGAGCGATGCGGTGACGGAGATGGATGCGCAGAGCTTTGCGGTGCGGCGAACGCTGAAGGTGGGATGGGGGCCGGTGGGGCTGACGACGGATCGCACGGGCGATGTGTTGTATGTGGCGAACACGTTGGGGAATGACGTGTCGGTGATTGATCTGCGCACGGGGATGGAGAAGAAGCGGCTGGAGGCGGGGCACTATCCGGAGTATGTTGCGCTGTCGCGCGATGGGAGCCGGGTGTATGTGGCGAATCTGCTGGCGCGATTGGCGCCGCCGAATGAGCCGCCGGTGTCGGAGTTGACGGTGATCGATTGCGCGAAGCAGGTGGTGGCGGCGCGGGTGGATGTGCCGGGCGTGATCCAGATGCGGCATATTGCGGAGCTGCCCGCGAGCGCTGGGGGGTATGTGCTGGTGCCGTTCATGCGGCCGAAGAATTTGAATCCGCTGGTGCAGATTCCGCAGGGTGGGTATTTGACGCATGGGATGGCGGTGATTCGTCCGGCGAGTTCGAGTGCGGATGGAGCGGGGGGCTATCGGGTGACGGAGGTGTTGCTGGATAACATCGACCATTATTATGCGGACGGATTTGGGGTGGCGGGGACGCCGGAGGGGCGGTGGGCGCTGGTGACGGCGTCGGGCGCGGATGTGGTGTCGGTGGTGGATGCAGCGAAGCTGCGCGGGTTGCTGGTGCGGAGTTCGGCGCGAAGGATGGAGTTGGCGAACCGGCTGGATTCGGCGAATGAGATTGTTGCGGGACGCGTGGCGACGGGGCGGAATCCGACGGATGTGATTGCATCGGCGGATGGGAGGTTTGCGTATATCGCGAATCGGATGGACGACACGATCAGCGTGATGGATATGACGCGGAGACAGATTGCGTCGACGATTGACCTTGGGGGGCCGAAGGAACTTTCGCGGAGGCGACGTGGTGAGCGGCTGTTTTACAACGCGAGCTATTGCTACCAGGGGCAGATGGCGTGCGCTACGTGCCATCCGCATGAGGGGCTTTCGGATGGGCTGGCGTGGAGTCTGGAGACGCCGCAACTGGGACGCGATGTGGTGGAGAATCGCACGCTGTACAGCATTGCGGGGACTGAGCCTTTCAAGTGGAACGGAAAGAATCCGGATCTTGAGACGCAGGATGGGCCGCGCACGGCGATGTATATCTTCCGGTCGCAGGGATTCAATTCGAGCGAAGTGGAAGATCTGGTGGGGTACATTTTTTCGCTGCACCTGGCGCGGAATCCGCATGTGGCCGCCGATGGAACTTTGACGGATGCGCAGGCGCGTGGGCGGGCTGTGTTCTTCCGGGACAAGAGTAGTAGCGGCGCGATGATACCTCCGATGCAGCGGTGTTATACGTGCCATTCGCCGCTGACACACTTTACGTCGAGGGTGCAGGTGAATGTGGGGACGGCGACGAAGTACGACACGATCACGGCGTTCGATGTGCCGCAGTTGGAGGGCGTCGTGATGAAGCCGCCGTATCTGCACAATGGCGAGGCGCTGGAGATGGAAGATATCTGGACCTTATTTAATCCGGAGGATAAACACGGTTTGACCTCGGACATGAATAAGGCGCAGTTGAACGATTTGATTGAGTACTTGAAGGCGCTGTGAGGATCATGATGACGATGCGTGCGTGGATGATGCGAAGGGTTTTGGTGGTTGCGGGATTGCTGGTTGGCGCGATGGTGAGTGTGAGGGCGCAGGTTCCGGCGCAAACACACGCAGAGACTCCGGCGCTGTATACGCGGTGGATGAACTACACGCCGGCGAATGGGTTTCCCGCGGGTGAGGTGTTCTGCGTGACCGTGGATGGAGCGCGGGTGTGGGCGGGAACGTCGCATGGGCTGGTGCTATTGGAGGATGGGCGCGTGAAGAAAATCTTGACGCAGAAGGATGGTCTGGCTGGGCGCGCGGTGATGTCGGTTGCGGTGGATAAGGAGAGCGGCGATGTGTGGGCGGCGACGTTTGGTGGGCTGAGTCGGTACTCGGGTGGGAAGTTCACGAACTATACGAATATGACGAGCGGGCTGGCGAATGACCTGGTGTATGGCGTTGCGGTGCAGGGGCAGTATGTGTGGGTGGCGACGGGCGCGGGGGTGAATCGGCTGGATACGCATACGGGGAGTTGGTCGATCTTCAATGAGACGAATGCGCCGTTCGCGGAGCCGTGGGGATACGGGATTTCGGTGGCCAAGGAGAAGATTTATTTTGCGGTGTGGGGCGGGGGTGTGCTGTCGTATGACATTGCGAAGCAAACGTGGAAGCCGTTCAACGATCCGGATGGACAGATGGAGTTGGTGCTGTATCGCAACCAGGGGTTGATCCACAACATTGTGAGCAGCGTGTCTTACAACGAGGGCACGAAGACGTTCTGGGCGTCGACTTACTTTGGGTTGAGCGGGTACGACGGGCGGAACTGGCACAACTANNGATGAGGTGTGGGCGAGTACGCAGGGCGGGCTGAGCGAACTCGATACGCGGACGAATACGTGGGTCAGCTATCAGCGGGATGAGAAGACGGGGCGCGGAGAGATTCTTGTGACCCATGCGGATGGAAGCAAAGAGCGGATCGCCACGGAGACAAGCGTGGCGCACACCTACATTCTCAACACGGATTTTCAAGGCGACGACATCTGGGTGGCGACGGCACAGGGCCTGAGCCACGGGATGCGCGCGGTGCATAAGGAGCAGGGCAAATGAGCAACATTCTGATGGAAGCAGAAGCAGACGTGGCGGTGAAGAAGGGGAGCAATGGGGCTCAAAAGATGTTGCGGAAGAAGGCGATGTCGGCACCGAAGGCGCTGAATGAGGCGTACCGGTACCAGAAGCCATCGTCGTTTTCGCGGGGGATGCGACTGGACATCAAGGGAATTACGATCCTGATGATTTCGGGTACGGCGAGCGTGGGTGAGAACGGCGAGACGGTGCATCCGGGAGACTTTGGGGCGCAGACGCGGCGGGCGTATCAGAACGTTACGGAGTTGTTGAAGTCGGAGGGCGCGACGTGGAAGGACGTGGTGCGGACCACCTGCTATCTGCGCGACATTGAGCGGGACTACGAGCAGTTCAATTTGATTCGGACGAAGTTCTTTGAGGAGCAGGGGCTGGATGTGCTGCCAGCATCGACGGGGATTCAGGCGATTCTGTGCTGGCCTAGCTTGCTGTTCGAGATGGAAGCGATGGCGATCTTTGAGACTCCGGGTGCAGCGGAATCGAAAGACGGGAAGTAAGTATGGAACGGAAGATTGCAGGGCAAACAAGTCTTGAAGATCTGCCGCGGATTTGTTGCGGGGTGGGGCATTCAAGCCGCGCACGTCGCCGCATGATTTTCAGGGGCTCGGCGTGGAGGGATTGAAGTTGCTTTGCGCAACGAGCGATTTGACGGGGCTGCCCGTCGTGACCGAGGTGATGGATGGTTTGGCGCGTGGCAGGTAGTCGGAGACAGAGGAGTTCGGTGATGAGAATTCGAAGCGGTATCGCGGTTGTCGTGCTGAGTGTTGCTGGCGTGAGCGCTGCTGTTGCGCAGAGTGTGGCAACTCCGGAATCTGCGCAGAGCGCGACGATGCCGTATGCGAATATGCCTCCGGCGGCTGCGCCGTATGGTGGGTTTCGGAAGCCGTACCAGCAGTGGTTGGTGGAGCCGAACACGCTGGAGTATGACGGCGCGGCGCGCAGTGAGCCGGATGGCGATGTGGCGGCGCTGAAGACGATCAACCTGGGATTTCTTGGGCCGCTGGATGCAGAGAATGAGGACTCGCCGTATGGGATTGCGATGTTGCATGGAGCGCAGATGGCGGTGGATGAGGCGAATGCGAAGGGCGGATATCGCGGGAAGCCGTTTGCGTTGAAGGTGCATGATGATTTGCCATTGTGGGGAGCGTCGTCGATGGCGCTGGTGGCGATGCGGCTTGAGGATGAGGATTGGGCGATGCTGGGGTCGGTGGATTCGTCGTCGACACATATTGAGTTGCGCGTGACGCTGAAGCTGGAGCTGCCCATGATGGATACGGCGACGAATGATCCGACGGTGACGGAGACAGGGATTCCGTGGCTGATGCACAACTTTCCGGATGACCGGCAGCAGGGATATGCGCTGGCGGACTACATATTTTTGCAGCGGCATTTAAAGCGGATTGGGATTCTGCAGGTGAACAATCGCTATGGGCGAGCGGGCAAGGAAATCTTTGTCGATACGGCGCGACGCATCGGACACCAGCCGGTGGTGGAGGTCTGGTATGCGGCGAGCAACAAGGATTTTTCTTCGCAACTGAAGACGATTGAAGCAAGTGGGATCGATGGGTTGGTGATCTGGGGGAACGCAGAGCAGGCTGGGTTGATCTTGAAGCAGATGCGCGCGATGGGGATGCAGCAGCCGGTGTTTGGCAGCAGCCGAATTTGTGCTCCGGAGGTGGTGACGATTGCGGGCGCGGCGGCGGAGGGGTTGGTGACGATCAGCGCGATCGATCCGACGCGAACAGATGCGCGGTGGCAGGAATTTCGGCAACGGTTTATCGCGCGATTCAACACGGAGCCGGATGCGTATGCGGCGTATGCGTATGACGGCGAGACGATCATGATGGCCGCGATCAATAAGGCGGGGCTCAATCGCGGGAGGATCATGGATGCGCTGCGCGAGTATGGGATGAAGGACTATGCGGGGGTGAGTGGCAACGCGCACTTTGATTACACGCTGAATAATATTGCTCCGGTGACGTTTGCGCAGATTCGCGATGGGAAGTTTGTGTACTGGCCGGAGCAACGCACGGATTGGAAGACGAAGAGTGTGGCGTATGCGCACTGAGGTGTATGCAGTGGTCGCGCTGTTGATGCTGGGCGTCGGAGTTCGTGCGCAGAGTGTTGCGCCGTACGCTTCGATTGCGGCGGATGGTGAGAGCTATGCAGGGCCGGGGCGCGCGGCTGCGAATGATCTGACGGGGCAGGTGCTGAACATCGGGATGCTGGCTCCGTTGCATGGTGCACGAAAGGCTGAGGGCGATGCGATGGTTGCTGCGGCAGAGATCGCGCTGCAGGATGCGGGAGGTGCTGCGCTGCCTGGCGGACGGCGCGTGGCGCTGGCTGTTCAGGATGAGAGCGGGCCGTCGTGGGGTGTGGTTTCAGATGCGGTGATTCATTTGGTGATGGAGGATGATGTGGTCGCGATGATTACATCGACGAGCGGGGCGGATGCGCATTTGTGCGAGCAGGTAGGCAACCGCCTGGGCGTGCCGGTGATGACGCTGGCGGCGGATGCGACGACGACGCAGATTGATATTCCGTGGATCTTCCGGATGGGTGCCAGCGATGTCGATGAGGCGCAGGTGATGGCGCAGAATATTTATCGCGAGCGCGGTCTGACGAAGGTGATGCTGATTACAGAGCAGGAGCATGATGGGCTGCGCGGCGTTGCGGCGATGGAAAAGGCGGCGGTGGCGCTGGGGGTGGCTGCGCCGGAGAGCGTGACGCTGGATCCGCTGCGGGTGGATGTTGGATTTGTGGTGAAGAAGATGGTCGCGGAACAGCCGCAGGCCGTGGTGATTTGGACAGATGCGGCAACGGCGGGAACATTCATGCGCGCGATGAAGGCGGTGAAGGTGAAGACGATTTGCTACTTGTCGGAGGATGCGGCGCAGACGAGTTACGGGATAGACGCGGCGAATGCGAATGGCGCGTGGACGGTGGCTGCTGATGGCGAGGGCGCCCCTGCGCGACAGAGTTTTGCGCGGCGTTACTGGCAGGCAACCGGAATGATTCCGAGTGCTGCTGCGATGGAGAGCTACGATGCGGTGGTGATAACGATGCGTGCTTTGCGGGTGGCGGGGGCGAATCGGGCGCGGGTGCGGGATGAGTTGGCGCGGGTGCAGAACTTTGCAGGCGCTTCGGGACGGATTTCGTTTGATCGCGAAGGCAATAATCGCACTGCAGTGCATTTGGTTCGGATGACGGAGGTGCAGAAATGAGCAGCGCTGAGGATGTGGGCGTGGATGGGTACGATGTGATTATCGTCGGCTCGGGCGCGGGCGGTGGGATGACGGCGTATCAACTGGCCAAGGCGGGGTTGAAGTGCCTGATGCTCGAGGCTGGCGATTGGTATGACACGTCGAAGGATTCGAAGTGGGGGCAGTGGGGATATGACGCGGCGCATCGGGGAGCGCCGCGTGAGCCGATGGGTGCGGGTGGATTTGATGCGGTGGTGGGCGGATGGAAGGTGGAGGGGGAGCCGTATACCTGTGCTGCGGGAACGGACTTCAAGTGGTATCGGTCGCGGATGCTGGGTGGACGCACGAATACGTGGGGACGGATTGCGCTGCGCAATGGGCCGTACGATTTCAAGCCGCACAGTCGTGATGGGAAGGGGTTTGATTGGCCGATCGGCTATGACGATCTGGCGCCGTACTATGACCGCACGGAAGAGTTGATTGGGGTGTTTGGTTCGGCGGAGGGGATGGAGAATCTCCCCGATGGAAAGTACCAACCTCCTCCTGCGCCGCGGTGTTACGAGCGGCTGGTGCAGAAGGCTTGTGGGACGTTGAAGATTCCTTGCATTCCTTCGCGGCTGGCGATTCTTACGCGGCCGAAGGGGGAGCGGCCTGCCTGCCATTATGTGGCTCAGTGCGGGAGAGGGTGCAGGCTAGGGTCGAATTTTTCATCGCCAGCGGTGCTGCTGTACCCGGCGCTCGAGACGGGGAATTTGGAGATTCGCTGCAATGCGATGGTGCGTGAGGTGAAGACGGGGCCGGATGGATTGGCGACGGGGATTTCCTATGTTGATAAGAAATCCGGGGAGACGATGGAGGTGCGTGGGAAGGCGGTGGTGCTGGCGGCGAGTGCTTGCGAGACGGCTCGGCTGCTGCTGAATTCGCGCAGCGAGCGCAACCCCAGGGGGCTGGCGAACTCGAGTGGGATGGTGGGGAAATATTTGATGGATACGGTGATGTCGGATGTGACGGGATGGGTTCCGGCGATGATGGACCTGCCTGCGCACAACGAAGATGGCGTGGGGGGCATGCATCTTTATATGCCGTGGTGGAAGTACAAGGAACAGGCGCGGAGCGAGCTGCCGTTTTCGCGCGGGTACCATATTGAGTTTGGCGGAGGACGCAGGGGCATGCCGGGGCCGGGATTGTTGAGTGGAGCGGAAGGCTTGCTGGGCGGCGGGTATGGAGCGGCGCTGAAGGAGAAGAGTCGCAGACTGTATGGATCGTTTGTGAGCTTTCATGGGCGCGGCGAGATGATTCCGAATGAGCAGAGCTATTGCGAGATCGATGAGAAGGCCGTGGACCAGTGGGGAATTCCGGTGTTGAAGTTTCACTTCGCGTGGAGCGATGAGGAGGTGCAGATGGCGCGGCATATGCAGGAGACGTTTCAGCAGATTGTGAAGGCGGCTGGCGGTACGGTGATCGAGTCGTATGGCGCGGAGGAGCAATGGGGGATGGCCGCCGGTGGACAGGCGATTCATGAAGTGGGAGGCGCGCGGATGGGGAGCGATGCGAAGACGTCGGTGCTGAATGAGCATTGCCAGGCGTGGGATTGCAGGAATCTTTTTGTGGCGGATGGAGCTCCGTTTGTGAGCCTTGCGGAGAAGAATCCGACGCTGACGATTCTGTCGCTGGCGTGGCGTACGTCGGAGTACCTTTCGGCGCAGATGAAGACGGGGAGCCTGGCATGAAGACGATGGCGGATTCGAATCGTAGTTTGCGCTTTCAACGGCGGTCGATGCTGAAGGCGATGATGGCGCTGCC
>DHWW01000098.1:226-7408 GCA_002413385.1 Granulicella sp. UBA5172 | reverse complement strand
CACGGGAGCCGCACTGGCTGGTGCCGCGTTCAACAACGCCGTAAGCTCGGTGTCCACAATCGACACATACTTCTCAATCGTCTTCAACGTCGATGGATTGCTTACCTTCAGTGCCGCCAGCAACGCCGGCAGTTGAGCCTGAATGCCTGCCAGCAACGCTGGGAGACTGGTCGCCGAACTTGCAGTCGTTGCAACCGCAAACGCCGTCGCCAGATCAGCCTTGATGTTCGCAATAATCGTGTTGGCCTCATCTCCCAGCGCCGCACCCCCGCCAATCGTCAGGATCGCCACCACAATGGGTCCCAGATACGTCAGAACTCCCTGCGCGATCACAATCCAGGATGGCGCTTGCCCGAATAACTTCTTGAACGCGCCTTCAACCTTCGACGCGAATGACTCAATGTCCTTGATAAACGTTTCGAAAATGCTCATGCCTGTCTCCTCGGGGAATCCCCCGTCTTTTTGCTGATGTCAACCTTGGTCCAACCACCCACTGCGTCCCACTCCGCCTCGCACTTACTCTGCTCCGAGCGCTTCTTTATGCAGCCGTTCCCTCTCCGTCAACTCTTGATTAATCTTCTCCAGATACTTCATCGCCGACCCCTTCCTCCGCGACGGACTCTTCCGCGTCGGCTTCAACAACTCGGTCGCCAGCTTCACGTGCGGGCAGCTGCCTTTCTTCGCCGCCGCCACAAACCCGTCCACAATCCCCTCGAACTCTTTCGCCAGCGCCCGTCTCATATGACTACGACACTGCCCCGGCCGCATATACTTCGCCTTCGTCTCACCCACAGCGTTTTTCACCCGATCCAACTCTTCTTCCTGCGTCTTCCCTGCCATTGGTCCCCCCAAAACAAAACGGGAGGCCCCATTTGGGGTCTCCCGTTTGTTCTCTTCATATTTGGTCTACTTCTTAAGAATAGCAGGTTGGCTATACCAACTATGCCAACTTTTTGAAAATTTTATTTGCCTTAGAATGAAGCACTTCGAGAGATTTCCTCGCCTCGACCCCCTTGACAACTTTTCAGAGGTTCCAGCATCCCAGCCTCCAGAAACATCTCCGTCAGCCGATCCAGAGCCTGCCCATATTGCCGAATGCTGTTCCGCAGACTCAGCCCCAGCATTCCGGCAGCTTCGCCCTGCGTATACTGCTGCAGCGCGATCCGCTTGATCAATTGCTGGTCCATCACCTGCAGCCTCCCGAGCCGCTTCTCCACGTCGAAGCAGAAGATGACAGCATCCTCAAAGCCATGCACCCGATAGCTCGACACATTGCCCTGAAACAGCTCTCGTCCCAGCAGCGACGGAACCCTGCCGGCCTGCATCGATAGCCGCAGATACCGCCGCAACATCCCCTCCGTGTACTTGCGATAGAACGCCAGTTCCACCTTCGGCTGGCCGCTCTCCTCGGATGTCAACTCCGGCTCTGTTGCGACGACTCTCTCTGCAACCGCCCACACCCGTGGAAGATTCAGCGCATTGGATCGTCTCGCGACCACCCTCCCCGTGCTTCCCTCGCGTATCTCCTGCTCGTGCTCAATCTGACGCACCCGCTTCGGGACCAGCATCAGCCCTGTTCCCTGCTCTCTCATACCAAGTTGCTTCTTCATCGAGCACCTCCCATGCACGCCGTCTTGCTTACGGTCGTACGTCTCTGTACTCGACGGCTCGACGCCAACGGTGCCGGAAACTCCGACAGCCACTTAGCGCATCCACGGCAGTAAACTCCGTGCCCCATGGCGCGCAACCAAAGTGCGCCACAGGCTTCACATACCTTCAAATCAACGCGGAAGTTCTTCATTTCTCGTTTTCTCCAGGCACAACTCTCCCCGGCGAGCCTCGGTCATTTTTCAGCGGTCGGATGGGCTCGCTCAGTTGCTATTAGGTTGCTTGCCCGCGGTCTGCGGTCTCTGTCGCAGTCCCTTCTGGCCGCACTACCTGCTTTTGTCGACGTTCTCGAGCCAGGTCCTGGAAAACACCTGCCCGCCTCTTATTTTCCCCTCGAAGTCTCTAACTCCCCGCAGCTCCTTTTTCCGTGGGCTCCGTCGAGCAATAGCCTTCGGTGAAGTTCTGCGGTTATAGCGCCGAACCCCTTCCCCGTCAACTCTTAATTTCAAAGCGATCAAATGCGCACTAACCTCAATAACTACAATAAGTTGGGTGTATATTTCCAAAAGTGTACCTGTGGATATTCGCTAAATCTTCGCCTCTCAATGGTTTGCCTGCTTTTTCGGATAAATCTCATCCTATTCCACCACTACAACTTGCGTTCCTTGCGCTCCAACCACAAGCAGATTCGCCGACCCGCCTAGCGTTTCGCCTGTGCACGGTACGCCGTCACGTTCGCGTTATGTTCCGCCAACGTCGCCGCAAACCGCGTCGCCCCTTGCGCAGCCGCCACAAAGTACAGATAGTCCGTCTGCGCCGGATGCAGCACCGCCTTCAACGCCGCCAGCCCCGGATTGCAAATCGGTCCCGGCGGCAGCCCCGTGTGCACATACGTGTTGTATGCCGAGTCCGACTTCAGCTCGCTCTCGTGAATCATCCCCGTCCACGTCCCCCGCAGCATCGACGCATAGATCACCGCCGGATCCGTCTGCAGCGGCATCCCCGCCGCCAGCCGGTTCTCAAACACACTCGCCACCACCGCCCGTTCCGCGTCGATGTGCACCTCCTTCTCTACCAGCGACGCCAATGTCACCGTCCTTGCCACCTGTCCGCGCGTCATCCCCAGCCGCTCCACCTGCTTCCCAAACCGATGCACCATCGCCGTCAGCATTTGCTCCGCCGTTGCATGTCGCCCAAACTTGTACGTATCCGGAAATAAATATCCCTCCAGCGACGCAGCTCCCCCCTGCGGAACCCACTCCATGATCAGCTCCGTATGCTGCTGCTCCGCCCGCAGAAAATCCTCCCGCGAATCCAGCCCTGCCGCCGCCACCGCGCCCGCAATATCAAAGATGTTGAACCCCTCCGGCACCACCACCGTCACGGTATACACATCGCCCTTGCGCAGCCGACCATAGACCTCGTCCATCGTCGCCGGATGATCGAACCGGTACTCGCCTGCCTTCAACGTCCCCGCACCCGTCCGGCGCACACTCTTCCAAACCGTCAGCGCATCGAACGCCAGCGCACTGCGCACGATCCCCGCCTTCTCCAAATCCTTCGCAATCCCCGCCGTCCCCGTCCCCGGAGCGACCTCCATAAATGTCTCTGTACTCGGCCCAAACGGCACTAGTACAAAGAACCCCACCACCACCGCCACCACGATCCCCACCACCAAAATGATCTTCAGCACCCGCACAAGTACACCTCACCCAAGCATTCTAGTCACCCTCCCCCTCTATCCTCTACACTCTACCCTCTACACTCTGTCTTTCCCCGTACACTAACCCCGTGCCCCATCCCCGCATCCTCGCGCTCGACGTCGGCGACCGCCGCATCGGTCTCGCCATCACTGACCCCCTCGGCCTCACCGCCCAACCCCTCTTCACCCTCCACCGCACCACGCTCCGAGCCGATCTCAAATCCATCGCCCGCTTCATCCGCCAGCACAAAGTCGAAGCCCTCCTCGTCGGCAACCCCCCACGAGACCNNCCCCCCCCCCCCCCCCTCGCCCCCCCCCCCCCACACCCCCCGCTCCTCCGGCCGCTCCACCCGCCTCGATCGCAAGGAAATCATCGACCAGGTAGCCGCCACCCTCCTCCTCCAAAGCTTCCTCTCCGCCGCCAGCCCCACCCTCCTCCCCGATCCTGACGCCTCTTAGCCATACTCCTCGTCTACCATTTCGTATAATCAAGTTTTAACTCCCCAGCCCTGCCACCTTAAGGCAAGGCCAGCAAAGCAGACCCACGCATGGAAGACATCAAAAAAGCCCTCGAAGAGCAGATCAAAGCCCTCGAATACGAGCTCACCACCGAACTCCCCGCGGAGATCAAGAAGGCCGTCGCCCTCGGTGACCTCTCCGAAAACGCCGAGTACCACTCCGCCAAGCAGCGCCAGGAGTTCGTCAACGCGCGCCTCGGCCAGCTCAAAAAGCGCATGGGCGAGCTCGCCATGGTCAACCTCGACAACATCCCCCGCGACAAAGTCGGTTTCGGCTCCACCGTCGTCGTCTTCGACAGCACCAAGGAAGAGCACATCACCTACAAACTCGTCACCAGCGAAGAGTCCGACGTCACCAAGGGCCTCATCTCGACCACCTCCCCCATCGGCCGCGCCCTCCTCAGCAAGGAAATCGGCGACACCGCCACCGTCATTACTCCCAACGGCAAGCGTGAACTCGAGGTCCTCAAGCTCACCACCATCCACGACACCATCAAAGTCACCCCCGTCAAGGCCACCGAGTAGCCTCCCCCACCCCTCCTACTCCGTCAAGGCGACAACCCGCAGAGTTCCCCCCATTTGCTCGCTCCCCGCAACCCCTCATCCGCGATAAACTGATCTGACGCAATGACCTGGACACGTGCCTTCGGCAACGGCAGCGGCTGGCTGCTACAAAAGATCGTCAACGGTCTCGCCCTCTCGCGCATCTCCCCCAATACCCTCACCTTCATCGGCCTCATCATCAACGTCATCGCGGCCTTCTTCTTCGGCTACGCCCGCGCCGACAACTACGTCCGCATGTTTCTCTACGCCGGCCTCGTCATCATCGGCGCCGGCCTCTTCGACATGGTCGACGGCCGAGTCGCCCGCCAGACCAACCAGGTCTCCGTCTTCGGCGCCTTCTTCGACTCCGTCCTCGATCGCTACTCCGACGTCGCACTCTTCTTCGGCCTGCTCGTCTTCTACGCCCGCGGCAACCGCTTCTTCTACGTCTTCCTCGTAGCCTTCGTCATGACCGCTTCGCTCATGGTCAGCTACACCCGAGCCCGCGCCGAAGCCCTCATCGGCTCCTGCAAGGTCGGCTTCATGGAGCGCCCCGAGCGCATCGTCCTCATCATTCTCGGCGCACTTTTCGAGCGCTGGGACGCCATGGGCCCCGCCCTCTGGATCCTCGCCGTCATGACCACCATCACCGTCATCCATCGCATCCGCTACACCTACCTCGAAACCGAACGCCGCAAACTCAAGCTCTCCCAATGAGTTCGCACCCCAGCACCAAGCCGCAGCCCATCCTCCTCATCCACGGCGGCATCATCCTCCTCGGCCCCGACGGCCAGATCGGCATCGCCCACAACACTCCCCGCATGGCCTGGGGCATCGCCACCGCCACCGGCCACCAACAAGGCATCACCCGCAACCCCTGACAAACGTTCTAGCCTTTGTTCTTGCTTTTGCTTTTCTGTCTGTCATCCCGNNCTCGTTTTTCGCCGTCATCCTAGAGCGAAGCGAAGGACCCCCGTATTGCCCTTTGCTTTTGCTTTTTTGTTTGTCATCCCGTAGGGATCTGCATTTCCTAAGCATCACCACAAACCCATGCCCCCCGACCACCTCCCCGAGCCCGACCCAAACCATCGCCCACTCACCCCCGAGCAGGCCGACAAGCTCCCGCACATCCATCGCCTGCTCCTCGGCTACTACGGCCAACCCAAACCCCGCGAGCCCTGGGACCCCCTCACCCAGTTCATATACTCCCTGCTCAGCTCCCGCACCAAGACCCCCGCCTCCCAACAAGTCATGCGCGATCTCGAGCGCATCTTCCACGCTGGCCCCAACAACTGGGAGCCCGTCCGCGACGCCTCCATCGCCGACATCGAACGCGCCATCGCCATCGTCACCTTCCCCGAACAGAAGGCACCGCGCCTTAAGCAAGCCCTAGAGCAGATCACCGCCCGCGTCGGCTCCCTCACCCTCGACTTCCTCGCCAAGTACCGCACCGAGAAAATCCGCAGCTGGCTTGAGCAATTCGAAGGCGTCGGCCCGCAAGTCTCCGCCGCCATCGTCAACTTCTCCACGCTCCGCCGCCGCGCCCTCTCCATCGACGCCAATCACCTCCGCGTCATCCAGCGCCTCTGCACTGTGCCGCGAGCCGACGCGGCTACCACCGAAACCCGCCTTATGCGCCTCGTCCCCGAAACCTGGGACGCCGCCATGCTCGACGAGCACCACGCCCTCATCCAACTCCACGCCCAAACCCTCTGCACCTTCGCCGACCCCAGGTGCGAAAACTGCCCCCTGCTAAAAATCTGCCCTACCGGCCAACGCAACCAAGCCGAGCTCCACCTCACCACTCCATAATCACTACTGCCTCGTCGCGACTACACTAGACCTCGATGGACCTCCAGGAACTCACCGACCACTTCGCCATTCCCGGCGTGCTCACCTTCTCGCAAAATGAGAACGGCCTCCTCCGCGCCTCCATCACCACGCCCGCCTGCACCGCCGAACTCTACCTCCAGGGCGCGCACCTCACCCGCTGGCAGCCAACGGGCCACAAGCCCGTCCTCTTCCTAAGCGATCGCTCCACCTTCACCCCCGGCAAGGCCATCCGCGGCGGCGTCCCCCTCATCTTTCCCTGGTTCGGAGGTCGCACCGCCACCGCCGAAGACCCCCGTACCGACGGCCCCTCCCACGGCTTCGCTCGCACCGCCGACTGGACCCTCGCCTTCGCCGCCCTCGCCGGCGACGATCTCCACCTCACCCTCACCCTCGCTCCCAACGACACCACCCGAGCCCTCGGCTACGACCAATTCCAACTCGCCTACCAACTCACCCTCGGCGCCGAACTCCGCCTCCAACTAGCCGTCGCCAATCAAATCCGCCGCGCCGCTCCACTTTGAAGAAGCCTTCCACACCTACTTCTCCGTAGGCGACGCGCAGCAGATCTCCCTCATCGGCCTATCCGACACCGACTACCTCGACAAGACCGACGACCTCAAGCCCAAACACCAGAAGGACACCCTCCTCAAACTCACCGGCGAGACCGACCGCCTCTACTTCAACACCGACACCACCATCAACCTCGACGACCCCATCCTCAATCGCCGTATCACCGTCGGCAAAGCCAACTCCATGACCACCGTCATCTGGAACCCCTGGTCCGAACTCACCGCCAAACTCTCCGACATGGCACCCAACGGCTGGCTCACCATGACCTGCATTGAAACCGCCAACGCGAACGCCAACGCCATCACCCTGGCCCCCGGAGAGCACCACGCCATGGAAGCCCACATCTTCGTCCAGGCCTTCGCCCCCGGCTACTCCCCCGAATAACCACAGCGCCTCCGCCTCAACGCC
>DHWW01000098.1:0-200 GCA_002413385.1 Granulicella sp. UBA5172 | reverse complement strand
AAGAACCAAGAACCAAGAACCCAAAATGCTAATCCTCGCCTCCGCATCCCCTCGCCGCCGCGATCTCCTCACCCAGGCCGGCCTCCGCTTCGATGTCCTCCCCGCGCACATCGACGAATCCCTCCACCCCAACGAATCCCCCACCCAATACGTCCAGCGTCTCGCCCTCGAAAAGGCCCTCACCCTCCACCACCTCCACC
>DHWW01000204.1 GCA_002413385.1 Granulicella sp. UBA5172 | reverse complement strand
CATCCTGCTATCCTCCCCCCATGCCCCCACGTGAATACCACTTCTGGGTCTACATCATGGCAAGCCGATCCCTCCAGCTCTACATCGGCTTCACCAACGACCTCCGTATCCGCGTAACCCAGCACAAGGAACTACGCCCCGGCACGTACACCGCCCGCTACACCATCACCCGCCTCATCCACTACGAGCACTTCACCTACGTCCTCAACGCCATCGCCCGCGAGAAGGAACTCAAAAACTGGACTCGCGAAAAGAAACTCCAACTCATCCAATCCACCAACCCCACNNGTAGGGATCTGCATGTCCCCCGCGCCACCACCACCCAACTCTCACCCCGCCTGCGCTACGATAGTGACTACACAACAGGAGCCCCCAATGACCTACCGCGCCGCCCAAAACCTGATCAAACGCGGCGACGAGCCCGCCCTCCGCGCCGCCCTCTCGACCGGCCTCGACCCCAACCTCGCCAACCAGAACGGCTGGACCCTCCTCATGCCTGACCGCCGTCGAAGGCGACCTCCCCATCGCCCGCGTCCTCCTCGAACACGGCGCCACCCCCAGCCTCCAAAACAACAAATCCGAAACCGCCCTCACCCTCGCCACCCACCGCGGCTTCTCCGCCTTCGCCGACCTGCTCTCCCCCCAACTCCCCGGCTGAACAGATTGTCATCTTCCGTCCCCTGCCACGACGCCACCACAGGTCTACACTTCGAAATGAAACGAGTTCCTCCATCCTCGTTCCGCGCCTGATCGAACCCTTAGCATCAGCGCACCATTCAGAGGCAGCCATGGAAATCCAGCGGCACCACCCGGCAAGCTCCACCCCCTCGCTCATCCAAACAACGAGCCTCTGCCTTGTCTTCGCCCTATCCTCGCTCCTCCATGCGCAAACCACCGCGCTCCTCCCCGACGCCGCCACCCCCACCAACACCGTCCTCGCCGCCAACGACGCCCCCACCCCATCCTTCGCCTTCATCGACCTCGGCCAGCAAGCCACCACGCCCGCCCTCAACAATCGCCAGCAAACCCCCTCGACCTCCACCCCCTCCCTCGACGATCTCGGCCTCACGCCCGCCCAGACCAAGCCCGACCCTGACCTCCAGGCCCGCCTCGACCGCCGCACCCACATGCTCAAGGTCCACCAGGAGCTCGGCCTCTACACCGTCATCCCCATCGTCGCCGCCTGCATCAGCGGAGCCGGAGCCACGCCCGACCACAACAACTACACCAGCACCACCTCCCGCGACCTCCACGTAGCCATCGGAGGCGTCGCTATCGGGATGTACGCCCTCACCGCCTCCTACGCCATCCGCGCCCCCCGCGTCCCCGACGGCCCCGTCCGAGGCGGCATCAAAGCTCCATAAATACCTCATCTGGATTCACGCCCCCGGCATGATCCTCACACCCATCCTCGGCACCATGGCCTTCAACGACATCGCCAACGGCCACAAGCCCGGCGGCATCGAGCAGTACCACTCCGCCGTCGCTCTCACCACCGCCATCGCCTACGGAGCCTCCATCATCGCCGTCTCCTGGCCCATCCACCTCCATCTCTGATCCCTATGAAAACCGCGCGCCTACTCACTCTCCTCCTCCTCGCAGTCCCCGCCTTCGCGCAGACCAATCAAGCCTGGGTTCTCGACCAGTCCACCCTCACCTACCACATGTCCCACCCGCTCCACGAAGTCGATGGCGTCAGCCACGCCGCGCGAGGCAAAGGCATCTGCCAGGCCCTCCAATGCAATTTCCTCCTCGCCGTCCCGGTCAAATCCTTCGACTCCGGCGACACCAACCGCGATCTCCACATGCTTCAGGTCACCCGCGGTGCCGACTTCCCCTTCGTCACCGTCCGCTTTTCGTCTCCCCGAGTCAGACATCAACTCTCCCGACTTCAGCTGTGACCTCGACGTCCAGTTCGCCGGCAACACCGCCCACTACACCCACATCCCCTTCCACCAGGTCATCACCGGCACCTCCCACCACATCACCGGAACGGTCCCCTCCACCCTCACCGACTTCAAAATCGATCCACCCTCGTTCTTCACCGTCCCCATCAAGAACGAAATTCCCGTCCGCGTCGACACCACCTGGCATCAGCAGTAAGCAGTCTGCCCCAGGCTCAACAACCGCACCGCCGCAGAAACCCCTCTAAAATTCCGGCGAGCGACTGCTATGCTCGAGTGATCCAGAAGCTGCATGGCCAAACATTGTTGCCATCGAGAGTTGGAGTGAACACCTTCATCGCAGTAGGCATCCGTGCGAAACTTCCCTCCCATTCCGGAAAGGCTCCTCGCAGAACATCGGGATGGAAATGCTGCATTGCGCTACTTGACCACACCACTTTGAAGGCGTAACTGAAGGACAACAATGCCTCAAGGAGATACTGCTCGCTCCAGAAGCACAGGTTTGTCATCACGAACTTCTTTGGGTAATCAAGTGGAGTGAAGACGTCATGAAAGTGTACGAGGACGCCCGGTGAGAGTTCAGGAAGTATCCGCAAACACTCATAGAGGACATCGCTGTCCATCGACGCCACGTGGCTTGAGTCGATAAACAGAATGTCATTCGCACCAAGTGTCCTGAAGAGCTGGAGCGGCACCTCCTGCACCCGGCTTTCAATGAGTTGCGTCAAGCCAGGAACGCCGCGCTTCAGAAACGGGACGGGTTGTGGCTCGATGCTGATTAATTCCCCCGGGAACCCGGCAGCAGCGTTTTTTTCGAGCGCAGCACCGAGCACGAGAGTGCTGTTGCCACTCCCAATCTCGATGACTCTCTTCGGCTTGTATTGGCGGATGATGGAGTACGCTATTTCAGCATCGACGCGTTCGAAGAATCCGTTATTGAAGTGGAACTCGTGTTCATTTCCAGCCGAGGACTCGGGAAATGTCCACTCAGACGCGAACGGAAGCAGTTCCCCGTGGAGCCGTTCTATCTGATTCTTCAGACAGAAGTCGATCGCACCACAAGGACGGCACGCACCCCAGTCCTTCTTCCGGAAAGATTTCAGACTGGGCACCGGAAAGTAGAAATGCGTCGGCGTCACACTGATCCCCACCGTTTCCTGCACGGCTCTGAACAGCGATGAGATAGTCCCTCTGACCATCCCGCTTCGCATGAAGCTGCTCACTAAAACTACCTCGGTTTGTGAGATGTCGTTCAGCCACATTTCTCTCATGCAGCATCAGGATTGGCGGATCTCACATCTTGCTCCGCACTTCCTTGCGTTCAAGAGATAGATGCCGGTACGAACTGCTGGAGTTGCGCCGTGTGCCCCATCTTCGCGACGGCTTCATCGTCGATAAGGTAGGCATCGTGCGTTAAGACGCGCGACCGCTCCCGCCCAGCACCAATCCAACCCTCGCCGTCCGCGCAGGACCGCAGAACCTGTCAAGCCCCCTCAGACCCATAAAATCGTCAAACCCCCTATGAACACTGGCGATAANNCTTTTCAAAAGTTGGCATAGTACCCCCCACCCATTCGCTATACTTGAATCAGGGCCGTTCTATCGATTTCATCCTCCATAAGACCCCAACCCATAACCCACATCGAATCTATATTTTGCCCGTAACCCCTTTGGATGGCATATTTTACGGGGCCTTCCGCTCACCTTGGCAGCTAAGTCGTTTCAAATCTATATTTTGCCCGCAACCCGTTTCGATACTAGATTTTACAGAATTTTGTGTCTGTAACCCACTGATTCCATTCAAATCAAGAAAAAGGTAGGGGGGGCACCCCCCCCCGCAACACTCCAACCCTCGCCGCGCCACGCGAAGCCCCTCGCCGTCCGCGCAGGACCTGATCCCGCGGTGGTAGAGAGACACCATTGCGACGATGCGAAATCTTTGCGGAGATCGTTTTGAATCGTCCATGGCGAGCATCGCTCCAGGTTTGCGCAGCAGAAGGTTTCGCGGTTTGCTTGCAGACATCTCGCAGCATTTGGGGATGACAGACAGCATGGATGCACTATGCAAACGATCGTTCAGATACAGCAAGGACTAACTCCGCGCACTAAGTTCAGCCACAACATTTTAAAGTCGCCTGTGATGCCTGTCACAAACACGTCATCTATTTGATCCACAAAGGTTTCGTCTCCATAGACAGTTACAAAACTAATACGATTCGTTAGGTTATCTAAATGAAAGAATCAACCTATGCGTGAGTATTGCAAGATCATTCAAGGTGGCATGGGCGTCGGAGTATCGAACTGGAAACTGGCGCAGACAGTATCGCGCGCCGGGCAACTTGGAGTCGTGTCTGGGACAGCCCTCGATCAGATTCTGTCGCGCCGGCTTCAGGATGGCGATCCAGAGGGACACATGCGCCGTGGTCTGGATGCCTTTCCCTTTCCAGCCATGGCCAGGCGAATCCTGGACGCCTACTTTATCCCCGGCGGCAAGTCCGAGCGCACCCCCTATCGGACCGTCCCCATGCTAGCCAAAGATAATCCTCGTGAGCTCTCTGAATTATGTATCGCGAGCAACTTCGTTGAGGTCTTCCTGGCCCGCGAAGGCCACAGCAACCCTGTGGGCATCAACTATCTGGAGAAGATCCAGACTGCCCTATTGCCCTGTATCTACGGAGCGATGCTAGGTGGCGTCGAGTATGTGCTGATGGGAGCAGGAATTCCGTTGAAATTTCCAGGAGTACTTGATCTCTTCGCACAACATCAGCCTGCCGAATACAACCTGCATGTTATAGGTGCAGTTGAAGGCGACGACACGATGATGCACTTTGATCCTGCCAACTTTGCCGAACGCGCGCTTGCTCCTTTGACTCGCCCCAAATTCCTGGCGATCGTCTCCTCCAACACGCTTGCAACAACCATGCTCAAGAAGGCGAATGGACGAGTAGATGGTCTGATCATCGAGATGCGCACCGCTGGCGGACATAACGCTCCGCCACGCGGCAAGCTACAGCTCACGGAATCTGGCGAGCCTATCTATGGGGAACGTGACGACATAGACATCGCCAAACTATGTGAGTTAGGTGTTCCCTTCTGGCTCGGAGGAGGATATGGAC
>DHWW01000139.1 GCA_002413385.1 Granulicella sp. UBA5172 | reverse complement strand
CGGGGAGGGTGTGGGTTGTCTCGTAGGCTACGGCGGTGAGGGCGGTGAGCCAGACTCCGAAGGCTGGCGCGGTGAAGCGGGGGAGGAGCGCGGGGAGGAGGTGCTCGATGGTGATGGCGGGGCGCTTGAGGAGTTGGGAAAAGAGGTCGCCGCGGGTGGGCTGGGCGTCGGGGAGCAGAGAAGCAGATCCTCCGCTGTGCGAAGGATGACAACTCAAAAAATCGAGGTCGGGGTCGGTGAGGCGGGTGGTTTCGAGGAGGGTCTTGAGGGCGGCGGCGCGGACTTGCTTGGCTTCAAAGGCGGCCCAGGNNCGGGCGCTCATGATCCGGGTGCGCTTCTGCGGCCCGGCGACCACCCGGTCGATGGCCTCGTCCAGGGAGGCGTCGTCGATGAGGCCGAGGCGGCGACCGTGGGGGGTGAGGCGAATGTCTGCGTTGTCGATGCGGAGGTGGAGACGGAACTCGGCGCGGGAGGTGAACATGCGATAGGGCTCGTCGGTGCCCTTGGAGATGAGGTCGTCGATCAGGATGCCGGTGTAGGCTTCGGTGCGGTCGAGGGTGAAGGTGGGAGTGGTTAGTGGGTAGTGGTTAGTGGGTAGTGGGTCGACGGTGGTTGCCGGTACTCTTGCGGGTCTCTCCGCTACGTCGGCAAAGAGCGCCGACTCCGGTCGAGATGACAGATTTTGGATGGGTGATGTGAAAGCCTTGGCGAAGAGGGCGGCGTTGATGCCGGCCATCAGGCCCTGGCAGGCGGCTTCTTCGTAGCCGCTGGTGCCGTTGATCTGGCCGGCTAGATAGAGGCCGGTGAACTTCTTTACGCGGAGGGTGCGGTCTAGCTCGGTGGGGTCGATGGCGTCGTACTCAATCGCATAACCCGGCCTGAGCATCTCGGCGTTTTCGAGGCCGGGGATGCTGCGGACCATGGCTTGCTGGACGTCCATGGGGAGCGAGGTGCTCATGCCGTTGATGTAGACCTCGTGGGTGTTGAGGCCTTCGGGTTCGAGGAAGAATTGGTGGGAGAGCTTGTCGGGGAAACGGACGATCTTGTCTTCGATGGAGGGACAGTAGCGGGGGCCGATGCCTTCGATCTGGCCGGTGTACATGGGGCTGCGGTGGACGTTGGCGCGGATGAGCGCGAGGGTTTCCGGGGTGGTTGAGGCGATGTGGCAGGAGACCTGGCGGAGGGGCGGGGTCCATGTCGCTTCGCCGCTGTGGGGCGCGGAACGGAAGCTGAAGGGGGTGGGGTCGGCGTCGCCGGGCTGGGGTTCGAAGCGCGACCAGTCGATGGTGCGGCCGTCGAGGCGCGGCGGGGTTCCGGTCTTGAGGCGGGTCTCGCGGAGCCCTAGTTTTTTGAGGGATTCGCCGAGGAGGACGCTGGCGGGTTCGCCGGAGCGACCGGCGGTGTATTGCTGCTCGCCGCAGTGGATGAGGCCGTTGAGGAAGGTTCCGGTGGTGACGATGACGGCGCGGGCGGCGATCTTTCTCCCGTCGCGGAGAAGGACTCCGCAGATGCGGGGCGTTGGGGCTGGTTCATCCCACATCTCAGAAGCGAGATGTGGGGCACCCGCACCCAGATTCTCGCTGGGGTCGATGATGAGGTCGATGACTTCGGCCTGCTTGATGAAGAGGTTGGGGATGGACTCCAGCTTTTCGCGCATCTTGACGCGGTAGAGGGCCTTGTCGCACTGGGCGCGGGGGCTCCAGACGGCGGGGCCGCGGGAGGTGTTGAGGAGGCGGAACTGGATGCCGCAGGCGTCGGCGACTTCGCCCATGATGCCGCCGAGGGCGTCGACTTCCCGAACCAGATGGCCTTTTGCAACGCCGCCGATTGCCGGGTTGCAGGACATCTGTGCGATGAGGTCGAGGTTGAGCGTGAAGAGCGCCGTGCGGAGGCCTATGCGCGCGGCGGCTGCGGCGGCCTCGCAGCCAGCGTGGCCTGCGCCGACGATGAGGACGTCGAACTTCTCGGAGAAGCTCGATACGTCGGCGGTCTCGGAAGCACGCGTTGCGCCGGGCTGTGCGGGGGATTCCATCTCTTTTGATTTTAGTGGGTATTTAGAGGGAAATGCCGAGAGGAACTGGTGTGTTTGGTCGATCCGCTTCGTTTGATAGGGACAGCTCGCGTGATGGTGACAACAAGAGCGTTGGCCCCGGCGAAAATGTCGCGGGACTGCCCATGCTTCTCGCGCTGGTGCAGTCCCGATAGGAACCTAACGTTTCTGAGGACTTGTGCCTTAGGGTGCGGATGGAGGCGGCAAGACGCCGAGTTGGGCCATCAGGCCCAACGTATCCATGATGATGCGGGTCTCCTTGATACGGCCATCCTCCAGGCGGTCAATGACAATCCCCCAGACGCGCACAGCGTGTCCGGTTGCGGGGATGCCGAGAAATTCGCCGTTGTGGGTACCCGTCCATTCGAAGCGGCTGGCCACTTTATCGTGTTCGGTGATTTGCTCCTGGATGGAAAAGACAATGTCAGGAAAACCGGCACGCATGGCGCGAAGGATGTCTTTCAGACCGTCAAGTCCGGGACCCTGGCCAGGCATTGGAACCTGCTCAATCACGTCTTCCCAGACATATCGATCTGCCGCTTCGATGTGCCCCTGTGTGATCACTTCGTCCACAAAGTTGCGGACGATTGTAGCGTTGTCCTGCGCCATTCTCCTTACTCCTGTCTGATCCTGATCCGTCAATATACCATGCACCATCCAGCCCAAAACGCCGGCTACGATTCTGGGCCTCAGCGCAACGAGCGAATCGGTCGGCATCGGCCAAGTCGGCTTGTTGGAAGTGTTCTGCTGTCATGAGCAATGTATCGGGGTGTTTGCGCAAGAGACGGCCAGGGTTCGGTAGGATGGTGGTCATGGTTCAGTTGAGTGTGGTTGAGGCGCGGGTTTTGGGGGTGTTGATTGAGAAAGAGATCAATACGCCGGAGTACTATCCGCTGAGTTTGAATGCGGCGGTGAATGCGTGCAATCAGAAGAGTAGCCGCGAGCCGGTGATGGAGTTGAGTGAGGCCGAGGTGCGGACCGCGCTGTTTGAGATGGATCAGATGGGGCTGGTGAAGACCATTGCGGAGTCGCGGGCTACGAAGTTTGAGCATCGGGTTCGCGATGGGTTGAATTTGCGGCGCGATGAGGTGGCGGTGATGTGTCTGCTGCTGCTGCGCGGGCCGCAGACGTCGGCGGAGTTGCGGGCGCGGACGGAGCGGATGTATTCGTTCGACGACAATGCTGCGGTGATGTCGACGCTGGAGCGGTTGGCTGCGCGGGAAGAGCCGCTGACGCAGTTGATGCAGCGGCAGCCGGGGTCGCGGGAGGCGCGGTGGGTGCACCTGCTGAGTGGGCCAGTGAGCGAAGCGGCTGTTGCGTCGGCCTCTGGAAACCCACGTCTCAAAAGCGAGACGCGGGGCACCCGGATGGAGAGTGGCGATGCTGGTGGGGTGAGTGCGGCGCAGCGGCTCGATGCGCTGGAGGAGATGGTGTTCTCGCTGGAGCAGCGGCTGAAGGCTGTTGAAGATGCGGCTGAGCTCAGGATGCCGGAGAAAGAGTAAGCAGGGGTTTTTTCGAGGCTGGCGGGATCTTCGACGTTGGTGGTGGCGAGGGCGCGGTCGATCTGGCGGTTGAGGCCGGTGAGGACTTTGCCGGGGCCTACCTTCGATGTAGTGAGTGACGTTCGAGAGCTGGAGTTGGTTGATGCACTCGACCCAGCGGACGGCGCCGGTGACCTGGCGGACGAGGGCGTCGCGGACGGCGTCGGCGTCGATGAGGAGGCGGGCGTCGACGTTGGAGGCTACGGG
>DHWW01000253.1 GCA_002413385.1 Granulicella sp. UBA5172 | reverse complement strand
GCGCTCAGCGGTCGCGCGTTCTCGCAGATCTGAAAAGCATCCAAACCCGCCTTCTTGGCCTCGCGCAAAAGATCCTCAAGTCGAGGTGCTCTCGAAGAGTCGCTCAGCAGGTAGCGGAAGACATAGCTTGTGGCTCCGATCGGCAGCGTCATCTTAGAACACGATCCTTACGGAAAGCTGCATCTGTCGGCTGTCCACGCGCGTCGAGGAGATGCTGGCGTAAGCTGGGCTGCTCAGGGTCGCGTTCGGCAGGCCGAGGATCGGGTGATTGGCCACGTTGAACACATCCCAACGCAGCTCCGAGACGACACGCTCTCCCAACGGGATACTCCTCATCAACGACATGTCGAGATCGACGAGGCGCGGTCCGATAATGCTGTTCCGGCGGGCGTTGCCAAAGGTGTAGGGCGCGTTCATCGCGAAGGCGGCTGGATTGAAGAAGCGTGTATACGTGGGATGGGAGAGCACAGGGCTGATGCCGGTCACGTTCGGTCGCGGAGTTGCTCCGGTGCTGATGTTGGGGATATCCCGACCGTCCACCGGTGTCGTCGGCGTTCCCGACTCCGCCGTGAAGATACCACCAAGCTGCCACGATCCGAGGACCGCGTTCAGGAGGCGGTTGGAGTTGTAATGGTTCCCCTTGCCGAACGGCGACTCCACCAGACCCGAGGTGACCCATCGATGCCGCACGTCGAACGAAGAAAGCCCGCGCTCGCCCCGTCCGAGGTCAGAGGGATTGTTCGGCGTCAACACATCTCCGGATCCCGGTCGCACTCCGCTCGTGTTGTCCAGCGACTTGCTGAACGTGTAGGCGCTCAGGAGAGTGAGACCATGGCTGAAGTGTCGTTCCAGCTTGATTTGAAGGCCATTGTAGTTTGAATTGCCGATGCTGTTCGCATACTGCACGTATCCGAACTGCTGCCACGGACGGCGGGGCGCAACAGATCCAGGTCCCGGCGTGGGCATATTCAGGCTCGTCATCTTCTTGAGACGATGACCCTGCGATCCGACGTAGCCGATATCGAGCATGGTATTTGCCGAGAGGGCTCGCTGCACATCAAGGGTCCACTCGTTGACGTAGGTGTTGCGCATGTCGGGGGCGTTTGCCAAGATCAGCGGCTGCACCAAATTGATCGTCGATCCGTTGGCACCGGAGCTTCGGAATGGATTGGCGAAGGTCACGTCAGGAATGGTTGCGTTTTGGTCCACGCGGAGAAGACCTGCGAGCGTTCTGGCCATGTCATACACCGAGTTGCCCATGTCCAATACGTCGTAGAAGGTCCCGAATCCGGCACGAAATACGGTCTTGTCGTCCGGCGTGTAGGAGAGGCCCAGGCGTGGAGCGAAGTTGTTCCTGTCCGCCTGCACGAGCGATGGCCCCAAACGACCGTCGCGAACCAGGTTCACACCCTGGAGCCGGACAATCAGGCCCTCGTATGGATCCAGATTCTTTCCCTTGTTGCTGGCGCGAACCAGGACCGGGCTACTGGTGTTCACATCGGTGATATTGGCCGAGGCGTCGTTGATGTCACGGAATGGCGCAAGCGACTCGTACCGGAGACCGTACTCGAGCGTCAGGTTCGACCGAAGATGGAAGAGGTCGGTGGCGAACAGGGCGAAGTAGGTGCCGCGCAGCGCGGCGTTCGCTGCCTGAACTCCGTTCTGCGTCTGAACCGGGTAACCGAGCAGAAAGTCGGCGACCTCATTGCCGACGCTGCCCACCACGGCCGGATTCCTCGTCACCGATCCGTCGAAGTTGAAGCCGCCGCGGGCAAACTGATTTCCCGTCTGATTGTAGTGGATCGGCTGATATGCGCCGCCGAACTTCACAAAGTGGTTTCCATGCGTCCAGCTGAGGGTGTCGTGGAGTTCCCAAACATTGTTATGGGTGAGATAAACCGTCGATGGCTCACCGAAGCCGCTGTATCCTACGAAGCCGAAGGTTGGAATACCGAAGAAGGCAGGATTGCTCGTAGAATTGAGCCCGGGAATCTTCAGAACCTGGCCGTTGATGTCGGTTTTCGAGGAGTTGTAGCCAACATTGTTGTTCACGAAGCGCGTCCAGCCGAACCGCACCTCATTGACCAGCGTGGATCCGAAGATCTGCGTTCCTCCTACCATAACCTGGTCGGGCCGCGTGGCGACAACCGATCCCTCCTTCGGAAACGCCCCCGGAAGGTACTGCGAATCCTTGTCGTAGTTCCATCGACCAACCCACGAGAAGCGATCTGACATCTGGTAATCGATCCGCAGCAGCGACTGATCACTGATGCTGGTGCGCGACTCCGTGTTGATGTAGTTGCGCGACGTCCCGGGCAAGTTAGGTGCGGAGTAATACTGAAGTGCCGCTAGAGCCACAGGGCTGATGCGGTTCTGAGGGATCACGTTGTTGTAGAAAGGAGTCGCCGTGACGGTCCCGTTAGATGCGACCACGCGTGTAGCGGGGTCGTAAATAGTATTTCCCCCAGTGAACGTTCCGCTTAACATCGCGGCGGAGGGAACTGTCGAGATCGCGGTGAGGGCTTTGCCCTCTCGCAGTCCTTCGTAGTTTGCGAAAAAGAACAGACGGTCCTTGAGGATCGGTCCGCCGACGGCCCCACCGAACTGGTTACGCCGAAAGGCGGGGATGTGGGCACCCGGAGCATCAAAGAAGTTTTTGGCGTCGACCCAGGAATTGCGCAGAAACTCAAACGCGCTGCCGTGTATCTGGTTCGTTCCTGACTTGGTCGAAACGTTGATCTGGCTGATTGAGAACCCGAACTCGGCTGGATAAGTCGCAGTCTGGACCTTGAATTCCTGGAGGGCATCGAGCGACGGCAGAAGGATGTAGGTATTAAAGTTGGGGTCCGTGTTTTCGATGCCGTCCAATGTGTAGTGGTTGAAGTCGTTGCGCTGCCCGTTGACAGTGATGCTTTGTGCTGCACGCTGTCCGCCCTGAAATCCAGTTGCTCCTCCTGATGGAGCGGAGCTCGTCGTGACGCCGGGCGAAAGTGCAGCGAGTTGCAGATAGTTGCGGCCGTTAAGCGGTAGCTCGACGATTCGCCGATTGTCAATCACTTGCCCAACGGTCGCGTCGTCCGACGAAAGCAGGGGAGCACTGGCAACGACATCTATGACTTCTGATGCCTGCCCGACCGAAAGCGAGAAGTTGATACGGGCGATCTGCTGCACCTGGAGCGTAATGTCCGAACGGACCTGTTTTCGGAAGCCGCTTTGCTCTACCGTAACGGTGTACACGCCTGGCGGCAGAGCGGCGAATGTATAAAATCCGGAATCATCCGAGTGCACCAGGCGTGTCGCACCTGTCGCCGGATTGAGGAGAGTGACCGAGGCGTTGGGCACAGTGGCGTTGCTTATATCTGTGATCACGCCGTCGATGGATCCATTGGGACTCTGCCCAAAAAAACGGGCCGGAAAGAGAACAAGCAAAAGCAGTGACAGGTAGGTGAATAGTTTGCGAACATACATAGTAATATCTCCTTAGGAAATAGGTCTCATCGTCAGTCGGTCGTCCCTGAGGTTTAGCCACAGAAACGCGGCGCATAGGTTCATCGCGGCAGCAGAGTAAAAGAATGCGTTTGCGTGCCCGGTCCATCGAAAGAGCAAAGGGAAGGCCATGGAGCTAGCAAACGATCCGAGATTGCCGCACATATTCATCGCCCCCGTAAGGGTGCCAGTGTGCGCTCCGGCCACGTCGATGCATAGCGTCCAACTCGGGCTGAGCGTGAGATCGACCCCAAACGTGGCGATCGCAAACGCGAGTACAGCTCCCCACGGTGTCTGTGCGTGTGCGGCAACACAAAGGGCAGCTGCTCCGAGCAGGAAGCCGGTGGCTGCAGGAATCACGCGCGAGGAACGGCCCCATCCTCTGCGATAAAGTCGGTCCACGACGATGCCGCTCGTCCAGTTTGCAGCAGTGCCGAAATAGAGCGGAACCGCCGCGAGGACGCCCGCCTCGACTGCCCCGAGCTGGTAGCGTTGCCGCAGGTATGGCAGCAGCCAACTGAAGCACAGGAAGAAAGTGAAGTTCGAGGCGATATACTGCAGCATGAGAGCGGGAGTCTCACGAAAACGCCAGATACTGCTTGGCGAAGATTCGCTCAACTCAGACACGGCCGCGGGCACAGGCCTCTCCCGATTCGTAGCGAATATATGCCCGCTCCGTGGTTGAAGCCCACGGTGACTCCTCAGGCCTGTTTCGAAACCACAGCAGCCAACCGATCACCCACAGCACGCCAATGATACTGAGTGCCAGAAACGAGAAACGCCAGCCAAGCTTTGCCACCAACCATGATGTCAGCGTCAGACCGATGGCCGCGCCCAGACGTGATCCGCTAAAGATAACTCCTTGCGCGATTCCTGTCTCGCCAGCGGGCAGCCATGACCGGACAACTTGCGCCGACGCGGGATACGCGCCCGCTTCAGCCGCGCCAAAGAGGAAGCGCGCACCGACGAGCATGACTGCTGTCCGGATGATCGTTGTCAAGCCCGTGAAGATGGACCAGAGACCAACGATCGAGGCTATTAGCATGCGCGAGCCGAAGCGGTCCGCAAGGAGTCCAGCGGGTATCTGAAATAGCGCGTATCCCAAGGCAAAGGAGCCGAAGATCAGCCCAAAAGTGACGTCCGTAAGTCCCAGCTCGTGCGACATGTCGACCTTGGCGGCAGAGATTGCTACCCGGTCGACGATGGTGAGCATGGAAAGGGAGAAGAGAACTGCAAGAACAACGAACCGCTGATGACTTCTCACCACGCGGGGCGTGCAGGGGACTACCTGGTTGGAAACAACCACGTCTCCACCTCCTTCCATGACGAAGTACCCTCGGACTTGAAGAACTCGCCGCCTCTGCGTTCAACCGTTCGCAGAGCAAGAGCCGTCCTCTGGATATGTGCTGCACAGAAGGTCTGCGCTTCTTGCCGAATTGGAAAGCTGTCGCTCGTCAACCACCCGTCATAGCCGCTCACGAAGAGCGCCTGGAGAACCTCGAGCAGATGCCAGTGGTGATATGAGCCGGGAAGAAGATCCCAATCCCAACCTCCCGCAGCGTCGCATAGATGAACATAGAGCGGTACACCGCTCTCGAGGACGTGCGCCAATGAGGCCGCGGGGGAGAACCCGTCCAGTGAGGCATGCCCTATGTTGAAGGTGATCCCGGCCCCCTCACGACCGATCTCGGATAAGAGACGCAGGACGAGCTCGGAAGAGGAAAGAAGCCCACGTACCCGTGGATCCGACGGCTTGTGTTCCAGGTGCACTGGCACGGGAGGACCCTCTTCGATCGCGGTCCGCAGGGTCCCCACCGTTCGACTCCAGGCGTCGGCATAGCTCTGCTGCAATGGGTAGTCGACTCCATCGGCAAGTGGTGCACACGTTACTCGTGCGGCCCCTGCCTGCAGCGCAAATTCCTTAGCTTGCACTATCAGAGAGACAGCCATCATGCGTATCCTCGGATCGTTTACGCTGAGTGCGCCACGCTGAAACTCGGGGCGGCCCTTTAGATTTACATTGATGGCAGCAGGTTCCAGACCCGTCTCCGCCAGTGCTTCAAGGACCTCGGACGGTTCAGAGCACTCGTCCGGGAAGATGATCTCAGCACCTTGCACACCAGGGATCAGCGCAGCCCTGCGCAGCTTCTCGCGAATGGGAAGCGGCTCGCCCGTCTGGGTAAATCGGTCCCGCACCGTACCTAGAAACGCGACGATGAGTGCCTGTTTCACCGGGTGTTCGCCGCCTCAAGAGCACCCACGAAGAAGAACGGTTCCATGAGCTTCATAATGGGAAGGAACTCGTGCTGAGCCAAATGATGCCGGATCGCATCGCGATCAACTACATCGAGCCAGTTCCAGATGCGGTCTGTCATCCGTACATTGAAAGCGAACGTCTCAACCGCATCCTGCCGCACCGGCGAGGTATCGGATGTGATCCATCCGTCGTAGCCAAGTTCCTTCAGATGAAACAGGAACTCAACGTACAGCCATAGGTTGCTGGTGCCGACCATCAGGTCCCAATCCCACTTGCCATTGTTGTCGTTGATGTGGACGTAATACGGCACGCCGCTCAGGGCTATCAGTGAGAGTGCTTCCGCGGGATTTTCCCCGCCGTAGATGGAGTGACCAATATCTAATGTGATGCCGACGTTGGAGCGCGCCACTGCATTGCACAGCAGAAGAGACTTGGCTGCTGAGTCCAGCGTGCAGTGCACACGCGTCTCTGATGGCTTGTACTCCATGTAGAGCGGGATCTCCGGGACGTAGTCTGCCGCCTCTGCCACGCAGGCAACCATGTGGTTCCATGCTTTGCGGTAATCCGTGTGGAATGGATAATCGTAGCCATCGCTTAAGGGGCAGCACGTCACCTTGTCAGCACCCACAGCGACAGCATAATCCTTGGCTGCCTTGATCATGTCAACAGCTTTGCGGCGAATCGCCGGGTCCGGAGAACACAGCGATCCATACGCAAAGATGGGGTCCCCCTTGATGTTGACGTTGATGGCGGAGATCTGGAGCTTCAGTCGCTTGAGGTGCGCCAGCATGATCTCAGCGGTGTCCACCTCGTATGGATGTACGATCTCCGCTCCCGTGACGCCGGGGATCTGTGTCATCCGTTCGAGCTTCTGCTCGATAGAAAGCGGCTCTTGATATTCGCAGAATCGGTCACGTAGCTTACCGAGAAACGAGGTAATAATCGCGTGCTTCATAGTATGTTTACCTTTCAAGTGAAAATGGTATTTCGAGAATTGAGCAGGTCTCAGTGAAGCGTGGCCCGCGCATGTCATAGGCAACGACGCGAAGGACGTGGTAGCCGGCAGCCACATCGAGGCCATCCCACCATTCCTGCCCGTTGAGCAGATATGGAGCGCGGAGCCGATAGCTGTAAGGCTTGTCGTCGATGAAGAACTCCACGCGCTTGATTGGCCAGCGTGGATCGTTGTCGGTCACGATGGCCTCGATCCAGTTGCGTCCTTTGAGCACCTGTCCTGCTTTCAGTCCGGAGACTGTTATCTGGGGGAGGCTATTGTCCTCATACTTTGGTCGCGCGGGGGCAGGGGATCCTGTCAGGCGCGCAACCTGTTCGAAAAAGACCCACTTAACGTTGGAGTCAATCTTCCAGTTGACCGGCGGATCCTGGAAGCCGTCGCGGTAGTTGCTCAGTCCATTGTCGTAGTAACCCCAGCCCACATGCTCCTGTATGGCCGCCTGTAGATTAAAGGTACTGACCCCGTCTTCGTTGATCAGCAGCGGGCGATCGTATCCCGTCCATCTCTTCATCGCATGGATTGTCTCGTGAACCGCCTCTGGTGTTTCGCCATTGGCGTGAAACATCACATAGTCGACAGCGCGCAGTGCTGCGTCTCCCCGGCTGCCGCTAGGCATGATGCCTCCAGCCCAGCTCATAGAAACGGGAATCTGGTGCTGCACTGTCTCTTGTGCCAGCAGCACCGCGTCGAGCGAGCCCTCTGGCTGAAGAATTGGGTGTTTGTAAGTGCGGGGATTGGTTTCGTTGTTGATCTCAATCAGTATGTTGCGATACGGCAAATCCTTCAGAAACGTGCACCCCTGCTTGATCGCCTCCCTCACATAGCGATCGCCTGGCGAGAGCTCGATCCGCTCGTTCGATCCCTGGTAAAAAAAGCCGACGATGACCACCATGCCTAGCTGGTCTGCCTTATCGATCACGCGCCGCAGACGGGCCGCATACGCCGGCTTGAGATTGCCATGGGGATCGAACCCGCTGTTCAATTGTGGCTGCAGCGCCTCCTTTTCTCCGTAGTTGCCGTCAGGCGGCCCTCCACCCTGTAGGTTCACCGTGAAGGCAAGGATGCCGGCGCGCCTCCACTCCGGAAGCGCTGCCAAGAACTCGCGGACATTGCGCTCCGGATCCCACGGACCGTCAGGATAATCCCAGAACACCTGTCCCATCGTGTTGGAGGTGTACGGGTGTGCCCGCGAACCGCCATTCGGATAATTTGCATCGTCGAAGATCGCCTGCACCGCGCGGACGTTGATTAGCGTCCCCTGTAGATTGGGATCGGCGGAGGGAAATCCACCCGCCGCCGTGTAAGTCGGATTGCCATTGATGGTGAACTGGAAACCATGAATTCCTACAACAGTGGGGCCCTGTGCATAGGCCAGCGGAGCGAAACAGAGAAGGAGGAAGAGGCTTCGTAAATTCATAGAGAAGAGTCGATCCAGGGGGGCGATTGGCATGACATACACAGTATATTGCCTAGCTCAACATTGACTAGCTTGATCTGATCGAAGAGTCGGATTATTCTGCCGCGCGGCGCTGGCGACGAAAATGAGGGTCAGCGCGATGCCAGAGAGCGGAACTTCATCGGCGACATCCCGAACTGCTTCCGGAAGACACGCCCGAAGTAGCTCTGATCGGAGAATCCGGTTGCCGCCGCGATCTCGCTGATACTCTGCTCCGGGCTCCGCAACATCTCAGCAGCGAGATTGACGCGCACATGCGTGAGGTAAGAGACGAAGGTCATGCCGGTCGACTTCTTGAAGAACCGCATGAACCGTGAAACGCTCATCGCCGCCATCTCCGCGCCCTTCTCAATCGGAACGTGCTCCGCATAATTCGTTTCGATGTACTGGAGCAGCTTGGCAAGGCGACGAATCCGGTGCTGCTGGTTCAGATACTCTGAGTAGTCCGTACCCGCAGTTTGAAAGTACCGCGAAAGCCAGTAGAGAAGCTCAAGCATAAACACGTGGCACCCTGGCTGATCATGATCTCCGTCGAAGTATGCGTTCAGCAACTGGGTGATGGCGCGATGCATTGGAGCCACAGCTTCTTCGTCGCCCCGTACAATCAGCGGATAGTTAGAGTGCGAGTAGAAAGGAACCATAAGCGTGAAGTCGTATGCCGGTGATCCGGGATTGTAGATGAACTCGGAGAGAAAGCTGATGGAGATGGCCCGGCAACGTTTGCCACGAAACTCTCCCAGACCATGGAGTTTCATATTCTCCACAATAAGAATATCTCCCTGACGGAAGCAGACGATCTCGTTGCCCATGTGGAACTCGCCCTCGCCTTCCACCGCGATGAAGATCTCGAGCCTCTCGTGCCAATTGAGCCGGAAACTGCCCGGCTCGGGCCGAAAGGAAAAGGGCTTGATGGAGAGAGGAAATGCGGGTTTTAATTCCAGCAGATACATTCCTTTGGCATCGACCAGGTGATCAATCGCAAAACTCTCAAACGTCATTCCTTCGGGAATTGATAGCATCGAACGATTCAGCCCTCTCTCGTCTCCCACGAGCGCGGAGCCTGCTGATCGCTTACAGCAATCCGTAGGAACTCCTCCATCGCTAAGGTTCAGTTTCCGCTGGATACGGCCTGCGGAATGTGTCCATCATTCTTATGACCGGCATCGTTGCTGTCAAGCGACGGATGCTCCAGCTCCAAGCCACAAGGCTGCTTGTCCCTATCCGGCAGTAGCGGCCGCACATGCGGGTAAATTCCGCGGCTCAGTCTTCCTTGGCGGACTCAAAGTTTAGTGGCACGCTTTGAGTCGTAGATTTGCGAACGTTGAAATCGATGCACGTCTGTTCGTGGTCTTTGGGGTACTGCTCTCGCCACAACTCCAGCAGAAGCTCCGTAAGGACAACCTTCGTCCGGTGGACCTTCGCGTGAGACCCCGCACAGAGAGATCATCAGATTCAGCACAAACTTGCCCGGAACCCGACGATTGACGCCGGGATCTGATTCACCGCAAACCCTATACCGGATACTGTCGTTTCAGCGTGTAACAGGTCGCGCAGAGGCTCAGGTCGAGGCAGCAGATTGCGCGTTGTATTGGTATCTTTATTTGTCCTTAAGCGTTGCTTCCCTCCCTCTCCCTCTCGATTTTCGCTTGGCTGGCAAATAGTGGTAGATCATTCGACCCGTTGATCCGTTCAAGCTTTTGCGGGCCGGAACTGTTGTTTTAGGTTCTTTAGTTTTCGCCATCGACTGTAGGACAAGGCAGAAAATAACCCTAAAGCGACTCTTCCTGAGGATTGTCGCGACATTGTGAATGAGTTACATCTCCAATTCCGCCCGCCCCCCCGCTTAAGCGTAAGCGTCTCCGATTGGCCGTCTCGACAGGGAGTTATCCGACTGTCATTCTCTTTGCTATGCATGTCTTGAGGGCGTGTAAGTGAGGGAGCATGGAAGCATCTGATGCGATTGTTGGAAGAAGTGCCCGTCAGTTCAGGACGA
>DHWW01000252.1:426-3169 GCA_002413385.1 Granulicella sp. UBA5172 | reverse complement strand
GTTCTATCACCTGGATACTTGCTTTGCTCCGCTTGAGGATGGGTCGTTGCTGTACTATCCTCCGGCGTTCGATGCGGTGTCGCTGGCTAAGATTGGGGCATTCTACCCGGCTGACAAGCGTATCGTCGTTGGCGAGGAGGATGCACTGTCCTTCGCGTGCAATGCGGTGAATATCGGAAAGACGATTGTGCTGAATCGCATCAGCGCGGAGTTGGAGTTGGAGCTTCGCAGCCGTGGATTCGATGTGATTCAGGTGGAGCTTGACGAATTTCTGAAGGCTGGTGGAGCGGCGAAGTGCCTGGTGATGAAGTTGACTCCGGAGATGCATCCGAAGCGCGGAGAGGAGGAAGACGTGGATCTTTCTGAGGCTGAGTTGATCGCTATGGAAGAACAGTATGGCGCGCACAACTATCATCCGCTGGATGTGGTGATCGAGCGCGCGCAGGGTGCGTGGGTGACGGATGTTGCGGGCCGACGGTATCTGGATTTTCTAGCTGCGTATTCGGCGGTGAACCAGGGGCACTGTCATCCAGCGATCCTGAAGGCAATGGTGGAGCAGGCGCAGAAGGTGACGCTGACGTCGCGGGCGTTTCGGAATAATCAACTACCGCTGCTGTTGCGGGATTTGCATGAGTTGACGGGGTACGAGATGGCGCTGCCGATGAACTCGGGTGCGGAGGCGGTGGAGACTGCGCTGAAGGCGGCGCGAAAATGGGGTGAGACCGTCAAGGGGATCGAGCGCGATCGGGCTGAGATTATCGTGTGCTCGAACAACTTTCATGGAAGGACCATCGCAGTGGTGGGCTTCTCTACTGATGCGCAGTATCGCTCGGGGTTTGGGCCATTTCCTGCCGGGTTTAAGAACGTTCCGTTTGGAGATGCCGAGGCGCTGCGGAGGGCGATTACGCCACAGACCTGCGCGTTTCTCGTGGAGCCGATTCAGGGGGAGGCTGGAATTATTGTTCCTCCGGATGGATATCTGCGGGAGGTGGCGAAGATCTGTCGCGAGAACAATGCGCTGCTGATTGTGGATGAGATTCAGTCGGGGCTGGGGCGGACTGGAAAGCTGTTTGCGTATATGCACGACGGGATCAGGCCGGATGTTGTGATCGTTGGCAAGGCGCTCTCGGGCGGATTCTATCCGGTGTCGGCGGTGTTGAGTTCGGCGGCGGTGCTGGGAGTGTTTCAGCCGGGCGATCATGGGAGCACGTTTGGTGGGAATCCGCTGGCGTGTGCGGTGGCACGTGCGGCGCTGCGGGTGATTGTGGAGGAGAAGCTTGCGGAACGATCTGCGGAGTTGGGAGCTTATGCGCTTGATCGGCTGAAGAAGATGCGCAGCAAGAACATTGTTGAGGTGCGCGGGCGCGGGTTGTGGTTGGCGATTGAGTTGAATGTGGCGGCGCGGCCGATCTGTGAGGCGCTGCGTGATCGCGGGGTGTTGTGCAAGGAGACGCATGAGACGGTGATCCGGATTGCGCCACCGTTAGTGATCAGCCGCGAGGATNNGAGAGGTTGCTTAGAAGCGAAGCAGTTGCATTCTCTCAAGTGGCGTAGACATGACCATGCTGGTGGTGGGGCTGCCGTAGGGCAGGAGCTTTTCGATGAGGTCTTCGAGTTCGGTCATGGAGGAGAGGACGACCTTGAGCATGAAGGCATCGTTGCCGGTGAGGTGATGGCACTCCTGCACGGCGACGAGGGTGGGGAGGAACTTGAGGAAGGGCTTGTAGCGCGTTCCTTCGCAGGTGAGCCGGACGAAGGCTGTGATGGTGAAGCCGAGGGCCTGGAGGTTGATGTCGGCGCGATAGCCGCGAATGATTTCGAGGCTTTCGAGGCGGCGAAGGCGCTCGGCGGTGGCGGAGGGAGAGAGGCCGATGCGGCGTCCTAGTTCGGCGATGGACAGGCGAGCGTCGGAGGTAAGTTCGCGGAGAAGCTTTCGGTCGATGGCGTCGATTCCGGTATGTAGAAGCATGTTGTACTCCTTGAGAAGGATGGCGGGCGTGCAACAGGATCGAGCATCAAAATAGCAGCCAGCCGTTGATTCACATCATAATACTTATTTTCTCCGTTGAATCGATGGTAGTGGGCGGCTATATTCGGCGAAAGCGTCTTCCGCTCAGGATTGTAGTTGCTTAGGATTGCAGCATGATTACTTTAGATGGAGCGTCGCTGACGATCGAAGAGGTTGTGGCGGTGGCTGAGGGCCGTGCGCGGGTGCGGATTGCTGCCGAGGCGAAGGAGCGGATGCAGAGGTCGCGCGACCGGGTCGAGGTTGCGATGCGGGGAACGACGCCGGTGTATGCGCTCAATACGGGCGTGGGGCTGCTGGCGAATATACGGCTGGAAGATCATGAGATCGAGGAGATGCAGGTCAACCTGATTCGTTCGCATTGCTGTGGCGTGGGTGCTCCGCTGCCGGTTCGGGTGGTGCGGGGGATGATGCTGCTCCGAGGCCCGGTCGCTGACCGCCGGCTACTCGGGCGTGCGGCCCGAGCTGGTCGAGGCCATCGTCGCCCTGCTGAACGCCGGCATCCGTCCGTACGTCCCCGAGCACGGGTCGCTGGGGGCGTCCGGCGACCTGGCCCCGCTCGCCCATGCGGCATCCTGTTTGCTCGGCGTAGGCTGGGTGGTCGGCCCGGAAGGGACGCCGGCGCCCGCGGCTCCGGCGCTTGTCGATAGCGGGATCGTTCCCCTCAAGCTCCGGCCCAAAGAGGGTCTGGCGCTGATCAACGGCACCGACGGCATG
>DHWW01000252.1:0-225 GCA_002413385.1 Granulicella sp. UBA5172 | reverse complement strand
CCTACTCGCTCAGGTGCGCCCCGCAGGTCCACGGCGCCGCGCGCGACGTCGTCGGGTTCGCGCGGGAGACGGTGGAGCGGGAGCTCAGCGCCGTGGTCGACAACCCCGTGGTCCTCGGCGACCAGGTGGTCAGCAGCGGCAACTTCCACGGCCAAGCGCTCGCCTACGCCGCCGACATGTGCGCGTCGGTCTGCGCGGATGTCGCGGCGATATCCGAGCGCCGCA
>DHWW01000289.1:4346-4704 GCA_002413385.1 Granulicella sp. UBA5172 | reverse complement strand
GATGCGCCAAGGTGCTGGGAGCATTTGCAACATTGTGTCGCCCAGTGGAGTGCGCGGTCAGGCTGGCCAGTGCAACTACGCTGCCTCCAAGGGAGGTATGATCGCGTTCACCAAATCGCTTTCTCGTGAGGCAGGAAGATTCAACGTCCGGGTCAACGCGGTCTCTCCAGGCGTGATCCCCAGTCCCATGTCCGCAAAATATATTGAGAAAGATGAGAAGCGCATTCTTTCCGAGATACCCATGGGACGTTTCGGCAAACCCGAGGAAGTCGCTTCACTCGTAGCTTTTCTGGCCTCTCCAGAGGCAGCCTATATCACCGGACAAGTGATCGCTGTCGATGGTGGGTTGTTGTAGTTG
>DHWW01000289.1:3825-4212 GCA_002413385.1 Granulicella sp. UBA5172 | reverse complement strand
ATATGAGCAACATGAACAAGATATTTGTAGGTTGGGTCGATTTGGACCCTGACACATATCGCGTACTCGACTATGACACAAAGGCAGAGTGGGCCACGGTCATCGATAACATCAACGCCTACTTCCAGGACGATCTGAAATCGAATTATCTCGCCGGACGGACGCTTACCATGGCGAAGAACAAAGATGACGTGAATGCGGCGGGCAACGACCTCTACATTAAGTTCACAAATGCCTCGGAAGATAAAGGCTATCGCCTTCATATCGCCGTTCACTTCATCGATCCGAAGACCAATACTGAGCTTGCCGTGATTCCCGAAGTCAGGTACGGCGCACATCTCTGCGGGCTCGTTGGGTGCATGGAAAAGGAACTGGGCAAGGTGGGTG
>DHWW01000289.1:0-3784 GCA_002413385.1 Granulicella sp. UBA5172 | reverse complement strand
GTGAAGAAGCGCGCCCGCATCGGTGAGGCCCAGAGCCACGGGCTGTGCAGGCAGAATCACCGCACCGGGAGCGGCAATTCTGCCTATCGCCTCATTAGAAGAGCTTGTGGCGCAAGGCCCTCCATTGCCGGCGGTGATGATGAGACGAGGGACGGAACTGCCCAGCATCTCACTGATCCTCGTGAGTGGATCACCACCTGCCGCCCAACGACCCGCTTGCAGATGAGCATACGAGCGCACGCTCCGCTTACCAGCCGGTTCCAAAACCATCGCAACGACGCCTTCACTAGGCACATAACCGCTGGCTTCTGGTTGCGTATCCGCTTTGAAGCAAGCCGGTGAGAGTAGATTTGCCGTCTCGTACCATTCGTACATGGTTTGCGTCAGCGTGTCGCCCGCGATCACGATAGCCAGATCGGCCTGCCCGTGGCGGAGCAACGAAGCGGCCTGCAGGAGCGCGCACTCGCCCGCGAAGTTTTTACTGCTGACCGTGATATTCGGTCCCCGCAGGTTATGAAACAGCGCCACATGGCCGGCGGGTGAGTTGGTGAGCGTCTCCGGAAAGGTGATGGGATCCGTTCCCGACCAACCATTTTTAAACGCACTCTGGTAGAACGCCTCAGTCAACTCGATACAGCCGAAGCCGGTGGCGAAGACTACGGCTACCCTTGAGCGATCCACTTGGCTAAGATCGATTCCGGCATCCTGCAAGGCCAGAGACGCTGCGACCAGAGCCCACGCAGACAGACGATCCAGTCGCCTGGTCTTCAACCCCGGCACGACGCTGGCGGCCTGAAACGGCTTCACCAGAAACGCACGCCGCAGCCCATCGGTAGTCCATGCGNNACCAAACGGACTAACCGAGCCGATACCGGTGATGATTGGCAACTTCGGTTTCATGCGGATGCCCTCCCGGATTTTCCGAAGAGGAGCACCGTGTTGCTGCCGCCAAAGCCCGCCGAGGCTGACATGGCCATGGACACCGGCTGGTTTCGAACCTCGCCCCTGACCCAATCCACTGCTGTGCTCTCGATGGGGTCCGTCAGTCGCAGTGTCGGGTAGATCACTCCCGAACGAATGGCCGAAATCGTGATGGCAGCCTCGATGCTGCCGGCTGACCCCAGGCAGTGTCCGAAATATGATTTAGTCGAAGATACGGGAACAGGACGCTTGCGTCCGCGAAAGGCGAGTTCGTAGGCGTTGGCTTCCGCTATATCGTTCAGAGGAGTACCCGTGCCGTGGGCATTGACGTAGTCGATCTCATCGACACCGCACCCCGCCATATCCATGGCACGGTCGATACACTGCGCCAAACCGATACCCTGCTTCTGTGGCGCGGTGGGATGAGAGGCATCATTGGTCATGGCCCATCCACGCAACACGGCCAGAACATTGGCGCTGCGCGCCCTTGCTCCCGCCAGCGTTTCGAGCACAAGAACGGCCGCGCCTTCCCCTATATTCAGTCCCTTGCGATTCTGATCGAAGGGCCGGCAGGGTTCTCGATCCAGCGACTGCAGGGAGTTGAATCCGCTCATCGTGAACGGGCACAGCGCATCACTGCCTCCCGCAAGTACCATCGGTGCGGCCCCGTCGAGGAGCATGTGGGCGCCAAGCGCAATAGCCATAGACCCGGAAGCACAAGCCACGGAAACCGCACAGGTCGGTCCAATAATGCCCAGATGTTCTCCGACAGAAGCAGCAACACGCGCCACCGAATACGAACTGGCACGCGCCAACCCATAATGCCGATACCATGCGGCTGGGTCCTTAACGATTTCAGGATCGAACTCGGATAAACCCCCAACCGTGCTGGCCATCACGATGCCGCTCTCACGCAATGAACTCTGCTGTTGATCTAAATCGGCGACGGCGTCCTGTGCGGCAACCATCGCAAGCCGATCGGAACGGGAGTAGCGGGCATTTGAGCTTGATGCAAAATGCGGCAATTCACTCACCGGGGCAGTGGTTCCTTCAAAGCCAGGATAGATATCCTTTGCGGGCCCCAGACAACTCTTCCCGGATAACAAGCCGTCATGCAGCTTGGCTATGCCGATGCCATATGGGCTGACAACGCCAATACCCGTAACGACAATGATCCTCTGCGGATCAGTCATGCGCATGAGCCGGCCAAAAATCGAAGAAATTCATCCACTGATCATAGTGAACCGACACCTGTGCTTCAAGGAAGCTCACTGCCTGCGCTAAGGCTGCTCGCTGGTCGGCATCGGCGTCGCCGGAAACCCCTGGCAGAATTGGACTTCCGCTCAGTATTCGATAACGCAGCCAACCTTGGCGAATCACGAAGCCGGGCAGCACGGGCGCACCTGAGACCTGCGAAAGCAGAAAGGGGCCAAGCGGGAAGGCTGCGGGTTTGGAAAAAAATGAAACCTCGGCACTGTGACGCGGGTGATAGACACGATCTCCTTGAATTGCCACGATTTCATTTCTGCGCAAGGCCTGCAAGAGTTCAATTGTGGCGAGTGCGCCGCGTCTAAGGTCCACAACTCTGAGCCGTTCGCTTGCCATTCTGTCGCGTAGCATTTTTTCCGCCGGTTGGTCTTCCACCACGCGCGCTATGTTGACTGGCCGGCCGTGCATCTCAAGCAGGCGTGAGGCAAACTCTGGATTCCCCAGATGCGCTGTCCATAAAATAATTCCCTTGCCGGCAGCCAGATGCTCATCGATAAGCGCAGCCCCACTCTCATCGTTCACCAGCATGGAGAGCAGTTGCTCATGACTTGCCTTGGGAACATAGCAGTAGGAAACCATGAAATCGCTGAAGGAATAGAAAACGCGATAAACCTTCCAAAGCAGAGTTATCCCACGGCTCCCCGTGATCTGGCGCAGATTGCCGGTCACCGCCTTGCGCTCGCGCTTCAGCATGTAACCAAAAAAAAGCGCCGTTCCCACCGCCAACATGGGCTGGGTAAAGCGTGGCACCCTGGCCATGGACCAAAACATCAGCCGAAGCATCGAGACGGTATGAAAACGGTGCTGGTACCAGCGCNNCAGGTCCTTGGCGGCCAATTTTGCATCGACGGTTGCAGCCAGGGTATCGATGCTTTCCCACGACGACTTGTCGAACTCCCCATCCACCAGTTTGATCCCGAAATGCCTCTCAATCTCAAGAATGAGTTGGAGGATGTCAATGGAGTCAATCCCCAAATCGCCACCAAGCAGCGGTTCATCATCCTGTAGGCCCTCAGGACCCCTGTCCGTGATTCGTAGGCCTTGGATAATGATTGACTTCAATTGTTGTTTGGTGTTTTCCATGATTGCCTTCTGAATAGTGTACCTGACTCCTGCCCGTGCAAGACATATGCCTTAGCCTGCATTATTCGTGAAGGCGTGGGACATAGTGAAGCCCTAAAATATGAAAAGCGCGATGTGGAACGAAGCTCAGCGAAATCGGCGAAGGCCCACAACGAAGGAGTCCTCAAAACAGAGAAGTAGCGGGGTAATTCGCTGCAGGACGAAGCTCGCCGACGTGGAGCAAAGCAACCCTTTCGGCCGGGGACTTCACGGAACGGGCACTACCATCGACTGAATGACGACTATCGCCCGATTCACGAACTGTGCCGTCTCTTCTTGGCATGTTCATCAATATCGGAGGGAGTTGGGGTCTTCGGCTTTAAGGGCTTTCTATTGGACATGAATCTATTGTTTGAGCAGTTTGTTGGAAAGGCCTCCCAAACCGCATTAAGGGAAAGTAGCTTGCCGCAACTCTACTAACCAACAAGCAAACCCCGCAAGCCGAACCACGGGCACGTGCGAATCAAGGAAA
>DHWW01000311.1 GCA_002413385.1 Granulicella sp. UBA5172 | reverse complement strand
GTCCTGTTTTGAGGGAGCCAGTATTGAAACGCTTAGACCTGACACTTCGTGCGATGACGTGGATTAGCGCTCGTTCATTGAGGACCTTGCGCTCCCACAGGTTCCGACGCGCAATAAGAGGTGGTCATCGACTACCTGATTGTCAACAACATCAAGTACGACTTTCACTCCATCTATGGGACGCAGACGGTCAGCGGGGTGCCTGGCTATTCCGCGCTCACGGTTCCGGCCTACATCTATACCTACAGCAGAGATCGGGTGTTTGACCAGAAACAGATTGACGTAAAGGCCGGGATCGGTTCGGTTTCAGCACCGGTGGAGGTTGGGGAGTTTGTGGACCAGGATAACGTAACTGCCAGCTTCGGGGTAATTGGGTCCCAAAGCTATGTGGTTCCATAAAGGGCCCTCCGCGCAGGTGGCGTGCGCCGATGTCACCTTGTGCGCACGCCACCCAAGGTGGGGTGCCCCAGGTCCGTCTCTGGGACCTGAGGTTTGTCAAGGGCGGAGTAAGAATGGTTCTTCTTCACATTTGATGAAGAGTGGGCAGGTGCCGTTTGCTCATGTCAGCGAGCCACGGCTGCGGTTGGAGTGAGGTGAAGTGACTGTCCTCACCTCCTTCGCGGCCTCAATAGCGTCAGCTTGGGTTTGGCTCGCGAGGCTTTTTCGTGATTTAGGCTTCTCCTTCTCTTTCGTTCTCAGGCCGAGTTTAGCGAGGTAAAAATGATTTATACGTCAATCTATATTGCACGCGTCCTAATAATTGATGTATAAATCAATAATGAGAACTCTTCAGGAACTCGGTGAAGCGGCGGCGGTTGCACGGCGAGCACTCCGGCTCAAACAGAAGGACGTTGCGGCGCAAGCTGGCATCACGCCGGAATCTCTCCTGCGCTTCGAGCGCGGACAGGTCTCTGAATTCGGCTCAAGGAAGCTCCTAGCCGTCCTCGCTGTCTTGGACATGGAAATGACCTTCGTAAAAGTGGGTTTTTCCGGTTCCCTCGATGAGCTAAGGCGTGAACGGGGTGGCGCGTGAAACTCTCCGTGTATGTGCTTGGCCGCGAGGTCGCTGTCGTCGAATCAGTGGGCGACTTCAAGAGCGTACTCAACTATATTCCGAATACAGCCACAGACGATTTTGTCTCTCTCACCATGCCGGTGCGTACTGAGTCCTACACCTGGGACGACCAACTTCCTCCGGTTCTTCAAATGAACTTACCGGAAGGCTATCTGCTTCAGGTGCTTCAGGAGCAGTTCGGGCCGCATATTGGGGCAGATCCAATTGCGCTCCTGTCCGTCATTGGCCGCAACATGGTTGGGCGCGTTCAGGTGGCCGCAACCGGTGCGGTACTGGATGAGCCAGCCAAGCCGATTGAAGTAGCCGAGTTGCTGCAAGGCGACAACTCGGAAGAGGCGTTTGCAGAATTGGTCCGCCAGCACGCTACCAGCGGTGTCTCCGGCGTCCTGCCCAAATTCCTGGATGTAGAAAAAGAGGTGGAGCCAGATGCGGCGGCCTCCGCTAAGGAATTTGGCCCGCATAAAAAGGCCACATTGCTCACTCGTCGGCACATCATCAAAGGTTCATCCGCCAAGCTGCCATTCGCCGCGCTCAATGAATATCTCTGTATGCAAGTCTTGGCTAAGGTGCTTCCGAGTGCCAGAACAGAGGTATCGCGCGATGGCAACGCTCTGGTGGTGTATCGCTTCGACATGGACGACGAAGGACAACTCCTTTGGGGCATGGAGGACTTTTGTGCCTTGTTGGGCCTGCGTCCGGCGGCAAAGTACGAGACGACATGGGAACGTATCGCGCGCGCAGTCCGGGATCATGTGCCCGGTAGCCGCCAGTACGAAACTTTCCGGCATCTGACGGCAACCTTATTGCTGACTTATGCTTTGCGTAATGCCGATTGCCATGCCAAAAACATAGCTCTGCTCTATACCTCGCGTGCCGACGTACATCTTTCCCCGGCCTATGACTTCCTGACGACAAGTGTGTATGCGGGCTATCAGCACAATCCACCGGGAATCGGATTTCTCGGCAAGAAGACGTGGACTCCTGGCAAGAATCTGTCGAAGTTTATCGCGGGCACATTCGGCATTCCGGCCAGAGAACAGTCGATCATACTGGAGTCCATCAGCGATTCAGTTGCTGAGACTGTACCTCTGGTGCGCGAAAAAATAGCGGAACACCCCGACTTCAGAGACATTGGGAAACGGATGCTTCTGGCTTGGCAGGAAGGTGTAACAGGTCTGCGTGATCGTCGCGTCTATGCTGCCGGGGATTGGCCAGCGAATAAGGCATTCGAGGGAATTTCAGACCCGCCAAGGCTAGAAAACGCTACGGGAGTCATTGGCCGTTCACCTCTCCTGGGCAAGAACAGTGGAACTTAGGCATAGAGCAGCAATTGCGTACAACCCTGATCTTCAACCTCAACTACGCTGGTAGCCATGGAGTGAAGCTTCCCATCAGCGGCCATCCAAACGATCTTAATCCAAAATACTTTGGCGCACCAGGCGATGCGAATCAGATAAATTATCTGCAGGCGAACGTCTCCAATCCCTTCTATGGAACAGTCACTACCGGCTCTCTTGCGGCTCCAACCGTTCAGCGCATCCAATTATTGTCGGCTTTCCCGCAGTACATCTCCAACACTGCCATGTCGAACGGCTCACTCACGTATAACTACCAGGGAGTTGGTTCGGAATCGTTCAATGCGCTGCAGGCGGGACTCACTTATAGGAAATCAAGCGGCCTCAATGCTGCGGTCTTCTATACGTGGTCGAAGCTTCTAGGAAACGTCAGCGACCTTACAAACGGCTTTCTCAACCCCACAGGAAATCCTGGAATTCAAAATTACTATCTCATCAAGCAGTATGAGCGCTCCACTCTGGCAACCGATGCGCCGCACCGCATCGTCGGCAACATCATTTATCC
>DHWW01000097.1:1452-5206 GCA_002413385.1 Granulicella sp. UBA5172 | reverse complement strand
TGCGGTCCTACGCGGACGGCGCTGCTGCGCGCAGGGCGGTCCTACGCGGACGGCGAAGAGTTAGATGGGGTGTCGGGTGGATGGGGTGGAAGTGGCGAGGGGGATGCTGGCGAGGTGGGTACGGGGGCTGGTGCTGCGGTGGGGGCGGCGCGAGAATCGAGGGATGGGCCAGACGTCAAGGAATGCGGGGAGTAGCGGTGCGACGGCGCGCGAGTCTATGACGCTGCGGGAGTATATGACGTATCTGCGGGTGGAGCGCGGGCTGCGACCGCTGAGCTGCGAGGCGTATCTGCGGGACTTGGAGATGTTTGCGGAGTTTCTTGAGGGCGGCGGTGCGGATGGTGTTGGGGTGAAGACGTTTTTGACTGCTGAGCAGGAGGATGTGAGCGGGTTCATGCAGCACCTGCGGGAGCATGGGGTACAGTCGCGGTCGATTGCCCGGAAGCTGAGTTGCGTGCGTGGGTTTTATAAGTGGCTGCTGATGGATAAGCGGGTGACTCGGGACCCGACGGTGAATATTGAGAGCCCGTCGAGCTGGCTTGTGCTGCCGAAGTCGCTGGCTGAGAGTGAAGTGAGCGAGATGCTGGAGAAGACTGGCGCCGCGGCGCGCGCGGCGGTCGAGGGTGGGGCGGCGTTGCGGGATCATGCCATGTTGGAACTGCTGTATGCGGGTGGGTTGCGAGTGGGGGAGATTGTCGCGCTGCGGCAGGAGGATTTGCGGTTGGAGACGGCCAGCGTCCAGGTGCGGGGGAAGGGCGATAAGGAGAGGATTGTGCCGATTGGGCGGAGCGCGGTGGAGGCGATTGAGAATTACCTGCATCGCGGACGGCCCGAGCTGATGCGGACGGCGAGCGTTGGGATTCAACGGACGCTGTTTTTGAGTGTGAGGGGGCATCCGCTGACGACGCAGGCGGTTTGGCAGATGGTGCGCGGGGTGAACTCTCATGCGAGCCCGCATAAGCTGAGGCATAGTTGTGCGACGCATATGGTGGAGCATGGTGCGGATTTGAGGACCGTGCAGATGATCCTGGGGCATGCGGATATTGCTACGACGCAGGTGTATACGCATTTGGCGATTGACCGGCTGAAGACGGTGCATCGGATGTGTCATCCGCGGGGGAAGCGGCGGAATCCCACGCATGACGATGAGACCGTCATGCATGGGGCACCCGGGCTTGAGGTGGGGGCGTGAGCGCGGGGAATCACGGTGGCACGGGTAAGAAGCAGATCCTTCGCTCCGCTCAGGATGACAATTCCAAAGGGGAGTTTGTTGGGTTGGGTGAACGGTTTCTGGGGATGATGCGGGATGAGCGGGGGGCTTCGGAGCATACGCTGCGGGCTTACTCGCGGGAGGTGAGGGGGTTTGCGGATTTTTTGACGGAGACGCTGGGGGAGGGTGCGGCGATGTCGAGCGTGGAGCATACGCATATTCGAGCGTACATGGCGACGCTGATGGATCGCGGGCTGACCAAGGCGAGTGTGGCGCGGGCGCTGGCGGCGATTCGGAGCTGGTTCAAGTGGGCGGCCAAGGCGGGGCTGGTGGAGAGTAATCCGGCGCTGCTGGTGAGTACTCCGAAGCTGCCGAAACATCTGCCGCGGGTGCCGAGCATGGAGGAGGTGAATCGGGTGCTGGATTCGCTGACAGGGACGCGGGCATCTGTGGCGGCCCACTCATGCGCGATGAAGCCACGCATGAATGGGGCACCCAAGACCGACGAGGATTCAACGTGGCCGGAGCGGGAGCGCGTGATCTTTGAGTTGTTGTATGGGTGCGGGATTCGCAACTCGGAGCTGGTGGGGCTGGATATGGACGCGATCTATTGGAGTGATGATGCGATTCGCGTGTTTGGCAAAGGCAAGAAGGAGCGGCTGGTGCCGCTGGGGGATGCTGCGGCGGAGGCGATCCGTGCGTATCTGCCGGTGCGGCAGGCGAAGCTGGAGAGTGCGGGGAAGGCGAAGCTGGTGCACGATGGGCCGTTGCTGATCCGGTTTCCGGGTGGGGACGCAGGTGCGAGGAAATTGCAGGCTGACGACGCGGAGTGTGGGGAGGATTGTGAAGTCGATTGCGCTGCGTGGGGGGCTGGCGGCGGATGTGCATCCGCATACGCTGCGACACGCGTTTGGGACGCACATGCTGGAGGAGGGTGCGGACCTAAGGGCGATCCAGGAGATGCTGGGGCATGAGCGGCTATCGACGACGCAAAGGTATACGCAGCTGACCGTGGGGCAGGTGCAGCGGGTGTATGACGAGACGCATCCGCGAGCGAAGTAGGACTGCGCGTCCAGCGAGGGACTGCGCGTCCAGCGAGCGCTTCGCGAGGCGGTGTGGGGTTTGTGCATTCCCACCCGTTACGATGAAGCCGTCACGGATGGGGCACCCGAATTCTTGGCGGGTTAGTAGCGGGGGAGGATGGGGTCGATTTGGGCGGACCAGGCGTCGATGCCGCCAGAGACGGATTGGGCCTTGTCGAAGCCTTGCTGGCGGAGCCATGCGGCGACCGAGAGCGAGCGCGCGCCGTGATGGCAGAGGACGAGGATGGAGGCTTCTTCGTCGAGCTCCTGATGGGCGCGGCCAGGGATCTCGTTCATGGGGATGAGGGTCGCACCTTCGATGTGCGCGGTCTGATATTCCCAGGGCTCGCGGACGTCGAGGAGGAGCGGTGGGTGCTCGGTGGCGAGGAGGGATTGGAGTTGGGCTACGGTGATTTCGAGGTCCATGAGGGTGATTGAGAAGTTTGTGGTCTATGCAGTCGTGGCAGCAGGAGAATGGGATTTCTTAGTTGCTACCTTATCGAGGAAACCCTGTATGCAGGCGTATGTACCGGGCACCCGGATCATATCTGCGAAGGCGGATCTTGTACGGTCGTCCGCCAGCAGCGTATTGAGTACGCGTTCAAGATAGTCACGCATGAGCAGGTTGGAGACGCCAGATAGGCTGTTTTCCTGAAGGATTGCGGCTGCAATTTCGAGAACGTTGAGCAGCCGCTCCAGCTTCAACTTGATGCGAAGGCTTACGGCCTGCAATTCTTCGTATGTAGTGAAGGAGACGTTGTGGAAGGAATCGAGGTAGTCCTCGAACACGGTCCTGATCTCAGCGTTCAGTGGAATCATCGTGGCAACGGAGGCGTTCAAGTTGCCCCTGTGCAATGTCCAGATAGCGATTGTGATACCAACAACGCCGGCTGCCAACGAGTACAAAGCGATCAGATCACTACGTGACCAGCTTGCAAAGAGAGCACAACATCATTTTTTCTCTTCCAAAAGAGAGACAGTCGGGAGCGGTGGATTGTCAGGATGCGAGAGCTTTTCTGCGGCCTGTGAAAATGCCTCCGTGGCTTGCTGAAGGCTAAATTTTGCCGCTGCGTTTCCAAACGCGCGCGTCTCCTCGACGAGCACAGAGGCCGCGTTCTTAGACGAAAGGAAATCAAGGGTACGGATGCGTTGCTCCGTGTCGTTGCGTTCAGACATCGCGTTCATTCTCCTTTCGCAGATGCTTATCAGGGTACTCCAATGGCTACCTAAATGACAGCTAGGCGTTGGCTCCGTGGCATTTTTTGTATTTCTTGCCGGAGCCGCAGAAGCAGGGGTCGTTGCGGCCGATTTCTGTGCCGGTGCGGCGTTGGGTGGCGGTGTCGGTGGTGGAGCCGCCGGCGTGTTTGGCGGCCTCGAGGTCGCGCTGCTTGTTGCGCTGGAACTCGCGCTCGAGGGCGTCGATGGTAGTGGAAGGAGCGCGCGTCGGGACGGTGGGGGGTGT
>DHWW01000097.1:0-1337 GCA_002413385.1 Granulicella sp. UBA5172 | reverse complement strand
TTGAGGTGGTCCATGTTGAGGAGGTGCTCTTTCCAGAGAGCGTCGAGGACGGAGAGCATGACGACGCGCTCGTGGTAGCGGAGCTGGGGCTCGCCGAGGATCTTTTCCTTGACGTCGTAGCGGGCGTTGATGGTGTTGAAGATGGCGTCGCCGAGTTCGTGGCGGTTGAGTTCGGTGGGATCGAAGACGCCTTCGAGTTTCGCGCCGAAGATGTCGAAGACCTGGGTGAAGATTTCGTCGATCTTCCAGTGCTCGGGGTGGACTTTTTCGGGGGCGAATTCGTCGAGGATGTTGGAGAGGATGGTGGAGACGTAATCCTCGGTGATGAGTAGTTTTTGCTCGACACCTTCCATGAGCTGGTGGCGGAGACCGTAGACGGCCTCGCGCTGCTTGTTCATGACGTCGTCGTATTCGAGGACGTGCTTGCGGGACTCGAAGTTCTGGGACTCGACGGCTTTTTGCGCAGACTCGATGCGGCGGGAGATCATGCGGGATTCGATGGGGACACCCTCTTCCCATGCCGAGGGATTGGAGGAGGCCGGAGACCCACTCGCGGGCGAAGATTCGCATGAGGTCGTCTTCGAGGGAGAGGAAGAAGCGGGAGGAGCCGGGGTCGCCCTGACGGCCGGAGCGGCCGCGGAGTTGGTTGTCGACGCGGCGGGACTCGTGGCGTTCGGTGCCGAGGATGTGGAGGCCACCGGCTTCGATGACGGCGTCGTGCTCGGCTTTGGTGGAGGCGGCGTGGGCTTCGATGGCGGCGTCCCAGTCCTGCTGCGGGATTTCGAACTCCTGCGACTGGTAGTAGAAGCGGACGAAGCCTGCGAGAGCGACGGGGGAGATAGCTCCTTCGGCGGCAGAGACGGCGCGGGCGGCTTTGCGTTTTACGATGTCCTGCTTGGCCATGAACTCGGGGTTGCCGCCGAGGAGGATGTCGGTACCGCGGCCGGCCATGTTGGTGGAGATGGTGACCATGCCGAGGCGGCCGGCCTGGGCTACGATTTCGGCTTCCTTCTCGTGGAATTTGGCGTTGAGGACGACGTGGCGGACGGCCTTGCGCTTGAGGATTTCAGAGAGCAGCTCGGATTTTTCGATGCTGGTGGTGCCGACCAGGACGGGCTGCTTGGCGGCGTGGAGACGCTCGATTTCATCGGCGACGGCGAAGTATTTTTCCTTTGCGGTGCGATAGACGACGTCGGGGTTTTCAATGCGCTGGAGGACGCGGTTGGTGGGGACGACGACGATTTCGAGCTTGTAGATGGAGTCGAATTCGGAGGCTTCGGTCTCGGCGGTGCCGGTCATGCCGGAGAGCTTTTTGTAGAGGCGGAAGTAGTTCTGGA
>DHWW01000261.1:20974-30483 GCA_002413385.1 Granulicella sp. UBA5172 | reverse complement strand
AGTTCTAAGTTCTAAGTTCCAAGTTGGAACTTATTCTTGGAACTTGCAATTTACAACTTAGAACCTGTTACCTGGGCGTATGCGCCTTGATGTACTCGCGCAGATGGAGGTTGAGCTCCAGCGCCTTCGAAACTCCGGTGTCGAGCATGCGCAGCCACTCGCTCGCCGGCTCTTTCAGCTCGGCCATATTGAGCAGGTAGCTGGTCTGCACAATGATCTCCAGCGCATTGGATAGATCATGCGCCAGCCGCCGAATCTCGACCGCTAACTCTTCAGGAATCTGCTGCTGTGCGACCGATACGTTCTTGGTCGAAGGCTCACTCATAGCGCTCTTCGCTGCTCCCGTACTGGATTGGTTGAGGTGGACATGTCATCCTGCAAACAGGATTTAACAAGTGTATCCTGCCTTCGCTCGCGGCGCACCTCAGGGCCGAGAGCATGGACTCCGCATTGACAGCCTGCCCCCGCTCTGGGAGACTAAGAGTTCACGAAGTTCGCGCGGCTGGAGACAGCTGTGGCCCTCTGAAGTGAGCCGAAATGGCGGAATTGGCAGACGCGCGTGGTTCAGGTCCACGTTCTCGCAAGGGAGTGGAGGTTCGAGTCCTCTTTTCGGCACCAAAGTTTTCTGATCCACGCCGCCCGGGCGTGGATTTTTCGTTGAGTTCCAAGCAGTCTCGACTGATTCAGCTGCATTCGGAAGCCTCTTCCCGCATTGCGATCCTGTTGTGTACGATGTCCTGCAGGAGTTCTCCTGTGACTAAGTTGTTGCGTGTCCTCGCGCCCGCATTCGCGGTTGTCTGCGTTCTGTCCACCTGTCCTGCGCAACAACCCGCGCCGCAGCCTCTGCAGGCGATGCCGTACTCTCCCTCACTCGACCTCACCAGCCTAGACAAGACCGTTGACCCGTGCGTCAACTTCTACGACTACGCCTGCGGTGGCTGGAAGAAGAAGAACCCAATCCCCTCCGACCAGGCCAGCTGGGACGTGTACGCCAAGCTCGCCAACGAGAACCAGCAGTTCCTCTGGGGCATCCTGGTCGACGACGCGAAGAAGAAGGACCGCACGCCGATCCAACAGAAGGTTGGCGACTACTTTGAGGCTTGCATGAACACTGCGGCCATCGACGCCGACGGCGACAAGCCGATCCAGCCAGCGCTTGCCCGCATCGACGCCCTTGCCACGCGCCCTGAGTTGATTGCCGCGCTCCCCAGCCTGCACCACGACTACGTGGGCAGCTCCTTCTTCCGCTCCGGCACCGGTCAGGATGCCGTCGACTCGTCCACCGTCATCGCAGAGCTTGGAGCCGGCGGCATCGGTCTCCCCGACCGCGAGTACTACCTCAAGACCGACCCCAAGAGCGTCAAACTGCGCGAGGAATATGTCGCGTACATCACGCAGCTACTGACGCTCTCCGGCGAGCCAGTCGCGCAGGCCTCCACGGATGCGGCCAGCGTCCTGCGCATCGAAACCGCGCTGGCCAAGGCCTCGCTCACCCGCGTCCAGCAGCGCAATCCGCACAACATCTACCACATGATGTCGATCGCGGAGTTCGAGAAGTTGACGCCCGCGATTAGCTGGCCAGCGTACTTCGCAGAGCAGCAGCGAACGGGCGCTCCGGCCATCGCCAAACTGAACGTCTCGCAGCCCGAATTCATGAAGGCAGTCCAGTCTGAACTCACCACCGAAGACCTCTCCGCCCTGCGCGCCTACCTGCGGTTCCATCTGCTCAGCGGCGCGGCATCTTATCTCGCCAAGCCCTACGCCCAGACCTACTTCGACTTCTACTCCACGACCTTGCGTGGTGTCCCCGCGATGCCGCCGCGGTGGAAGACCTGCACCCGCGGCGTCGATCGTAACCTCGGTGAAGCGCTGGGACAGGAGTTCGTCGCGCGTACCTTCTCCGCCGACATGAAGGCCAAGACGCAGCTCATGACCGAGCAGATCGAGACCGCCATGGGGCAGGAGATTGAGTCGCTGCACTGGATGAGCCCGGCAACCAAGGCAGAGGCGCTGCGCAAGCTGCACGCCATCCGCAACAAGATCGGCTACCCCGAACACTGGCGCGACTACACCGCTCTTGAAGTGAAGCCCGACGACTACTTTGGCAATACTCTTCGGTCGATGCGCTTTGAAGAAGCACGCGAGTGGAACAAGCTCGGCAAGCCTGTCGATCGCGAAGAGTGGGGCATGACGCCGCCCACCGTCAACGCGTATTTCGACCCGCAGATGAACGACATCAACTTCCCAGCGGGGGTGCTGCAACCTCCGCTCTATGACCCCAAGCTCGACGATGCGCCCAACTACGGGAATACCGGCGCGACCATCGGCCACGAGCTCACCCACGCCTTCGACGACGAGGGCCGCCAGTTCGATGCCAAGGGCAACCTGCGCGACTGGTGGACTCCCGCCGACGCCAAGGGCTTCGAGGAGCGCATCAACTGCCAGCGCGATCAGTATGCGAAGTACATCATCGTCGACGACATCCACATCAACTCCAGGCTGACGAGCGGCGAAGACGTCGCCGACCTCGGTGGAACGCTGCTCGCCTATATTGCGTGGAAGGAGCAGACCAAGGGCGAGCACCTGACCGACGTCGATGGCTTCACTCCCGGCCAGCGCTTCTTCGTCGGCATGGCGCAGTGGGCGTGCTCAAACGAGCGCCCCGAGAACCAGCGCGTTCAGGCTGCCACGGACCCGCACTCTCCGGGATTTGCGCGCATCAACGGCATCGTCTCCAATATGCCCCAGTTCCAGAAGGCGTTTAGCTGCAAGGCTGGCCAGCCGATGGTTCACACGCCTACCTGCAAGATCTGGTAGCGGGACGCGGCGGCATCCGCGACGNNTGGCCACTTCCGCGCCCGGAAAAGGTGCCGCGGCTGGCTCTTTCCACCGGCCAAAATGGGCTCCAAACGTGCTATACTTGGGAGTCGAGAAAACCCACCAATAGCCAATATATTCAAGGGTTTTTGAGTTTTCTCCCGAGCCAGTTGAACCCATTGGAGCGTCCCGTTCGTGCCTGAAGAAATTACCCCTGCCGCCGCCGCCAGTTCGACCCCCTTNNCGACAACTCCGTCGACGAGGCACTTGCTGGCTATGCTTCGCGGATCGACGTGACGATCCACGTCGATAACTCCATCACCGTCGTCGACGACGGCCGCGGCATCCCGGTCGACAATAAGACGCTCCCCACCGGTGAGGTCATGCCCGCCGTCCAGGTCGTGCTGACCATGCTGCACGCCGGCGGCAAGTTCGACGCATCCAACTACAAAGTTTCGGGCGGCCTCCACGGCGTCGGCGTCAGTTGCGTCAACGCGCTTTCCGAAGTCTTCGAGGTCGAAATCTGGCGCGACGGCTTCACCTGGGAGATGGACTACTCCAAGGGCGACCCGATCTCCGAGCTGCGCAAGATGGGCCCCTCCAGGCGCCTCGGCACCAAGATTCACTTCCTGCCGGACAAGTCCATCTTCACTGTCACCGAGTACAACTTTGACACGCTCGCCAACCGTTTGCGTCAGCTCGCATTTCTCAACAAGGGCATCGAGATCACGCTCACCGACGAGCGCCAGGCCGATGCCAAGGGCGAGCCCAAGGCGCAGACATACAAGTACACCGGCGGCATCGCCGAGTTCATCAAGCTGCTCAATAAGGGCAAGCAGGTTCTGCACGAGAAGCCGATCTACATGGAAACCGAGCAGGGCAATATTGTCATGGAGATTGCGTTGCAGTATAACGACGCCTACTCCGAGACTGTCTTCTCCTTCGCCAACAACATCAACACGGTCGACGGCGGCACGCACCTCTCCGGCTTCCGCACGGCGCTTACTCGCACCATCAACGTCGCCGGCCAGCAGCTTGGCCTCTTCAAGGACGTGAAGGAAAATCTCTCCGGCGACGATGTGCGCGAAGGTCTCGTCGCGGTCGTCTCCGTCAAGCTACCGCAGCCGCAGTTCGAAGGCCAGACCAAGGGCAAGCTTAACTCCGACATCGCCGGCATCGTGCAGGCGTTCGTCAACGAGCGCCTGGGAGGGTTCCTGGAGCAGAACCCGCAGGTCGCGAAGAAGATTATCAACAAAGCGATTGATGCTTCGAGGGCGAGAGAAGCCGCACGCAAGGCTCGCGACCTCACCCGCCGCAAGGGTGCGCTGGACGGTGGCGGGCTACCCGGGAAATTGGCAGATTGTTCTGAGAGAAAGCCCGAGCTATGCGAACTCTACCTCGTCGAGGGTGAGTCCGCCGGAGGCACGGCCAAGCAGGGCCGAGACCGTAAGTTTCAGGCCATCCTTCCGCTCAAGGGAAAAATTCTCAACGTCGAAAAAGCACGCTACGACAAGATGCTTGGCCACGAAGAAATTCGCGCCATGATCACGGCGCTCGGCTGCGGCATCGGCAAGGACGACTTCGACGTCGCCAAGCTGCGCTACGGCAAGCTCATCCTCATGACCGATGCCGACGTCGACGGATCGCATATCCGCACGCTGCTGCTGACCTTCTTCTTCCGCCATATGCAGGACTTGATCCTGCGCGGCCACGTGTACATCGCGCAGCCGCCACTCTTCCGGATCAAGAAGGGCCGCTTTGAGCAGTACATCAAGGATGAGCGCGAGTATGTGCAGGTCATGGTCAAGCGTGCCTCCGACGGTATGATCATTCGCTACGGCGAAGGCGGCGCACGTCTCGAGGGCAAAGAACTCACCAAGTACATGTCCTCACTCAACGACTACCTCGGTTTCTTTGACAAGGTCGCCAAGCGCCTGCGCAACGAAGAGGTCGTCCGCATCTTCGCCGAGATCTTTGCCAACGAACACAAGGACTCTGTCCGGCGTGCCGACTTCGAGACCGACGCCAAGCTGAAGCAGATGCAGACGCGCCTCAAGGCCATCGAGCGCGCGCACCAGTTCAAGTCCGTCTCGGATGTCGAGTATGACGAAGAGCACCGCAGCTACTCGGTCACCTACACTGACGCGCAGGGTGCGCCGCGCAAAATCGACTGGACGCTCGCAGCAGCACCCGAGACGCGCCAGTTGCTCGCCAAGCATGCACAGATTCGCGAGCAGCTCGTCGGGCCGTTCCTCATCGAATACGCCGGCAAGGTCGCCGTCGCTGCTGCGAAGTCAGAGGCTGAACAGGCTGAGCAGGAGCTCGAGGACACCGAAGAGGTTGAGCTCGAAGGCGCGCTCGATGCTGGCGCTGCTCCGGTGGAAGCCGTAGCCAAGCCCGTCAAGCGCTCCGCCAAGGTCTCGCAGGATCCGGTCGAGAAGAAGACCCCCCGCGAAGTCTTCGAGTACGTCATCGAGCAGGGTCGCAAGGAGTACCAGGTCCAGCGCTACAAGGGCCTCGGCGAGATGGATGCCGACCAGCTGGCCGACACGACGATGTCGCCCCGGCACCGCACGCTGCGGCGACTCACGGTCGACGATGCCGAAGCCGCCGCATGTACGTTCGAGATGCTCATGGGCAACGATGTCGGCCCCGCGCAAGGAGTTCATCATCGAGGGTGCGTACGCCCTCGACGCCGAGCGCATCGACGCCTGAGCGGCGGTTTGCCAGGACAGGGCCTCCACCGGTAGGACGGTCGTGTGTCCGGAGACTTCGACGACCTGGTTGCTGCGAACAGGCGCTACGCCACGCAGGCGCNNCCACCGAGGAGATCTTCACCACCCTCATGGGCGAAGATGTCGAAGCGCGCCGCAAGTTCATCGAAGACAACGCCCTCGACGTAAAGAACCTGGACATCTAAGGGCCAACTGTGTAGCCGGATGAAGACGACCGACTCCTAGGGGTGGGCTGCGGCGTGAATGGCCAGCAGTCGTTCCAGCGTTGGCTTCAACAGGTTGAGGTGCAGGGCATTGGCGCCGTCCGACTTCGCCTCGGCAGGATTGTCGTGGACTTCCAGGAAGATGCCGTCGATCCCCGCGGCGACGGCGGCGCGCGCGAGTACGGGAATAAATTCAGGCTGGCCGCCAGAGACCCCGTTGCCCCCGCTCGGCATCTGCACCGAGTGGGTAGCGTCGAAGATCACGGGCGCAAAGCCTCGCATGATCGGCAGCGAACGCATATCGACGACCAGGTTGTTGTAGCCGAAGCTGGCACCGCGCTCGGTCAGCGCGACGCGGGGATTGCCCGAGTCGCGAACTTTGTCGACGGCGTGCCGCATGTCCCACGGTGCGACAAACTGGCCCTTCTTGATGTTGATGGCCCGGCCCGTCGCTGCTGCCGCTATCAGCAGGTCAGTCTGGCGACAGAGAAATGCAGGAATCTGCAGCATCGCCTCAACGGGGCCGAGTGCATTGCTTACGGCGGTAGATTGCTCTGGGGTATGGATATCGGTCAGGACAGGGAGGTGGTTGCTCTCGCCAATGGCGCGCAGGATGCGGCAGCCCTCGGTGAGGCCGGGGCCCCGGAAGCTGTGAATCGACGTGCGGTTGGCCTTATCGTAGCTGGCTTTGAAGATGTACGGCACGCCAAGATCGGAGGTGATGCGCTGGATGGCGTCGGCGAGCTTGCGGGCATGGGGCTCGGACTCCAGCACGCACGGGCCGGCGATGAGGAAGAGCTCGCCGTTGCCCGCAGTGATGCTGCCGAGATTGAAGCTGGAAGAATGAAGCATGATCCTAGGATAGCTGACGGTACACATCTAACATTCAACGGGCCAGTTAGAAATAGAAACGCCCGGCCAGCGGCCGGGCGTTTCTGGTTTGCTTCCCTCTGTTTACGGGATGGTCAATTGGATCGAGTGCGGGCCGTTGGCGACGGACACCACGCAGACGGGTTGGCTGCTCGTCGGGAAGAACGAGTTCGAAACCGCTGTCAGCTGCCCGGTGTCTGGGCTCAACTGGCCGCCCGAGATCGAGGCGTTCAGGTAATCCGACGTGTACAGGTAGATGCCCAGTGCAGGCTCAATCGTCACGCAGGTCGGACCGGTCGTCGTGGTGAAGCCGGATCCGGCAGATGCACCCAGCGAGCCATTCGACAGGTTCAGTGAGTAGGAACTCACCGTGCTCGAGTTGTAGTTCGCCACGTAGACATACTTGCCTCGCGGGTCGATGGTGATCGCTACCGGGAAGCCTCCCGTTGCGAAGGGGCTGGAGATCAGCGGCGTAAGGTTGCCCGTGGTCGCTCCTGCGATCTGATACCCGTAGACTTCGTTCTGCTGCTTGTCCGTGATGTACAGATACTTCCCAGTCGGATCGATGGCGACGGCGCTGGGCGATACGCCTGCCGAAGCACCCTGGAAGGTGGTCATGTTCGTGCCCGAAAGCGGCGTCAGGCTGCCGTTTTTGATGCTCTCGACGAAGCCCAGAACGGTAGGTTTGGCCGCCGCAACCTCCGCGTCCACTACGTAGACGAATGAGTTGGTATAGCCATTGTTCGCGGTGGCACTTGAGCTGAGAATGATGCAATTAGGTTGGGTGATGTTGGTCACCGAACTCGGTAGTACCGGGGTCGCCGTGCAGGTAGGAGCCGACGTGCCGATGGCGACGGGATTATTGCCCAAGTTGACATTGGTCGGTGTGCCCAGCGTTCCATCGGTGTGGATGGGGAAGATGGTTACTCCACCGGGGCCCGGCGAAACCGGCGAATAGCCGCTCTGGTAGGTGTACGCCACATACAGATTGGTGCCCGTCGAATCGATGGCTGCTGCCGTTGGGTAGGTTCCCGTGATGTTGGGAGTCGCCTGCGCATAGAGCTTGCCGTCCGTACCGATGGTCATCACCGATACATTGGCGTTCTGGCTGCCGCCGATCACGTACAGCGTCTTGCCATTGGGCGCAGCGATCGCGGTCGACGGATTCGTCAGGTTGCTGGCGAAGGGAGAGCCGCTGATCTGGACGAGAATGCCAGTCTGGTAGTCCACCCCAAACGCGTTCACCTGGCCGGTTGTGTTGGACACAGAGAACACATACGCCGCGGTATAGTCACGGCTGCAGGCTACGGTACCGAGCCCAATTGCCAAAGATAGCACCGCTGCCTTCGCGGCTGTGCGGTTGATCATGTTGAACTTCATGCGCTTCCCTTGCATCGGGCGTCGAAATCGGCCCGTCTTTGAATGCCGGCCCGAAAGCCGGAGAGTGAAGTCTGCCGGCAGAGCCCGGAAAGGCCCTGCCGGGAAATCGCTAACCTTTAGTCAATCGTTCCGCTGATGACCAGGCACGAGGACAGCCCAGTGGCCGTGAACGTTGAACCCCTGGACAGCTGAGAGAGCTCTCCAGTGGTACTGTTGAAGTACTTGCCCGTGACCGTTCCATCGTTGAAATTGGACGTATACATATACTGATTCGTCGGGTCTTCCACCATGCAGGTCGGCCCCGAGCCGACGGGATAGGTTGTACTCCCGAGAGCCTGAAGTTCATGGTTGGATTGGTTGATGGAGAAAGGTGAGATCGAGCTGTAAGGTGTCGAGGTCACCGTGCTGGTGGTCGACTGATTGAGCACGTAGATCCACTTGCCAGAGCTGTCAATCAGCGAATAGGACGGTTTGGACGTGTTCGGGAAGTAGGTTGCGAGGTTCGTCGTGCCGCCGTTCAGGGCATTCAGCGCGCAGTTGCCGCCCATGCTGTAGCCGAACAACAGGTTGTTGGCAGCGTCGGTCAGGAACATGAAGCTTCCAGAGCCGTTGATCGACGTGAGGTCGGTCGTCGTGCCGGTCGGCGACGTCACAATGATGTTTCCAGTCGTGGTGTTGACCAACTGCCCATTGGAGCCGATCGAATAGGGGGTAACGGTCTGGACGTTGTTGGTCAGACCGCTGTTGAGGGTGAACAGGCAACCGCCCTGCGACTTTGCCATGATAGGCGAGGGACCCACTTCCCAGAACGGTGTGTTTACACCATGAACCTGCGTCTGGGCATTGGTGACCAGCGACAGGCGACCGGTGTTCGGATCGGTCGCGAAGACCGAAATGGCGCCATTGCCGTCGGTGTTCGGGCCATCATAGAGGCCGTTGGCGTCCGCGCTTGGAGCGTATTTGTCCACAACATAAAGATACGTGCCGCTGGGATCCGTCTGTGCCCACTCGCTGATATACCCTTCGCTCTGGTAGGACTGCTGGAAGGTAAGCGTGCCGTCACCACCAGCGCTATACAGTGCGATTGACTGCCCTGCACCGCGTTTGGTGTTGTCTCCGCCCGTACCCTGGTTGATGACGTAGACATACCTGCCGCCCGTCTTGACCACGATCGAGACGGGAACTGAACCATTGCTTGAGAAGGGCGAATTGATCGCCTCCGTCAAGTTTCCCGAATACTCGTCAACCTTGAAGCCGACAAGCTGGTTGTATTGCTGCCCTAACACCCACATGTAACCAATGGTGCCGCCACCACAGGCAGTCATGCCAAGACCTAATGCCAACGACGCGAAACAGGCCATCGACCACCGGCCAACCAAACTCAACTTCATGCGCTTCCTTCATCACCCGCTCGGGATTAGCCGACATGGCTTGTGCGAACGGGGAAATCTGTCTCAGGGGAGTACAAACCTTGTTCCTGATTGTAGAAGGTAGAGCGACTTTA
>DHWW01000261.1:12045-20964 GCA_002413385.1 Granulicella sp. UBA5172 | reverse complement strand
CACTTTGCCGCAGCAGAGAAAAGCCCCGGACCGAAGTCCGGGGCTGGTGAATCAACGCTGTACAGCTGGGTTACCAGGTACGGCAGCCGCCGCCCACGGGCATCATCGGTTGCCCGACCTTGCACCCGAACGCCTTGCCGAACTCGTCGAAGTTCTGCACCGTACCGTTGGTGCGCCACTCGCCCGAGCTATGCGGGTCCGTCTTCGCCGAAACGCGCGCCGACTGCTCCGTCTGGTTCTGGCACCACACCTGTCCGAAGGAGATGAAGAACCTCTGCTCCGGGGTAAAGCCGTCACGCTTGCCGTCGACATAGTCCGGCTCGGCGGCAGCGCCTTCCTTGGCCAGCGTATCCATCAGCGCCTGGTAGGCGATCCGGATGCCACCGTTGTCGGCCGTGTTTTCGCCCAGCGTCAAATGGCCGTTGAGCTTCTGGCCGGGTGCAACCTCAAAGCCGTCGTATTCCTTGGCCGTGCACTCGGTGCGTTCCTTGAACTTGGCTAGATCTTCGGGGGTCCACCACACCTTCACGTTGCCGTGCAGGTCGTACTTGGAGCCCTGGTCGTCAAAGCCGTGCGTCATCTCATGGCCGATGACCACGCCGATGCCACCGAAGTTTACCGCCGCGTCCTTCGCGTTGTCATAGAACGGTGGCTGCAGAATGCCGGCAGGGAAGTTGATATTGTTCTGCGGCGGGTTGTAGTAAGCATTGACCGTCGGCGGCGTCATGCCCCACTCAGAAGGGTCGACCGGCTTTCCGAACTTGTCCAGATTGCGCTTGCGCTCGAAGTTGTCCGCGCGTTGCACGTTCCCCAGCAGGTCATCACGCTTCACGACGATGCTCGAGTAGTCTCGCCAGTGTGCCGGGTAGCCGATCTTGTCAGCGATCGCGTCGAGCTTCTTACGAGCTTCCACCTTGGTGGCATCGCTCATCCAAGGCAGCGTCTTCAGGTCGGCAGCCATGGAGGCCTCCAGTGCGTGCACCAGCTTCTCCATGTTGGCTTTGGCGTCGGGCGGGAAGTTCTGCCTCACCCAATCCTGGCCAACCGCCTCGCCGAGTGCACGATCGGTAAGCCGGGTGCAGCGCTTCCAGCGTGGCTGCTCCTCTTTCTGGCCCTGCAGCGTTGCAGAGAAGAAGTCAAAGTTCTCGTCCTCAAACGGCTTCGAGAGCAGAGGAGCGGCCTCATGCACTGCGTGCCAGCGCAGGTAGCTCTTGATCGCCTGCAGCGGCTCGGTGCTGAGTTCCTGGTTGGCGGCCACTACATACTGCGGGCTCGTGACGTCAATCGTCTTTACCTGCGGCATACCCATGCCGTCCAGGTAGGCCTCCCAGTTGTAATTCGGGCTTAGCTTCTGCACCTCGTCGATCGTCATCACGTGGTAACGCTTGGCCGGGTCGCGCATCTCGACGCGATCCATCGAACCCTTCGCCAGCGCCGTTTCGATGCGCATCACGTCCGCGGCCTCGGCAATGGACTTGTCGCCCGTATCGCCCAGCAGCATAAACATCTTCCGCATGTGATCGCCATAGTCCGCGCGGATCTTGACGTAGCGCGCATCCGGATTCAGATAGTAGTCGCGATCGGGCAGAGTCAGTCCGCCTTGTCCCGTGGCTGCGATCTGCTGCGAGCTGTCCTTCTGGTCCTGCATCACGCGGACACCGAAGAAGCCGCCGCCACCGCGCTTCTCCTGCTTGGCGTTGAAGGCTGCCAGTTCGCTGGCTGTATTCAATGCAGCGATGGCATTGAGCTCTGGCTCCAGCGGCTTCGGGCCAAGCTTATCGACGACTTCGGTGTTCATGCACGCTGCAAAGTAGTCGCCGTACTGCTTCTGCAATGCGGTCTTTGGTGCAGTGGCAGCGGCCTTCAGATCGGTATACAGCAGATAGTTATTCCGCTCGCTCAGCTCGTTGAACCGCCCCCAGCGAACCTGGTCAGGGGGAATCGGATTGTCTTTTCTCCAGTTGCCGCAAGCGTACTGGTAGAAGTCAGTGCACGGATCGGCGGTCTTATCGATCGCCGAGACATCGAAACTGACAGGTTTCCTGGGTGCCGCGGTCGGGCCGGCATCGGNNNNAGGACGCAGGGAGCGTACGAAAAGTTTCCGTGCAACCCCAGCCGGACTAAAAGATCTTCAGGCGGATGGTCAGGTACTTCTTCGGATCGGTGCGAATCGCGCCCACCAAATCGTTGCTGGAGCTTAGCAGCGTGTTCAGATTCGTGTAGGCTGCGTCGTCCGTAGCCAGCTTGCCGAGCGTTCCCTTGCCACGGTTCACATTCGTCAGGACCGTATCCAGTTCTGTCACCGTGTGATTCAACCTGGCGGCAAACGCCGGGTCCTTGGCCATCATCCCGAGTGCGCCCTTGCCGGCATCCGCCTCCGCCAGCAGCGAGTTCGCATGCTTCACGGTCGAATTCAGATTGTCGTACAGGGAATCGTCCTTCAACAGCTTGCCCGCCGTCCCCTGGCCAGAGTTCAACGCCGTCGCAATGTCGTCCAGTTTGGTCACCGTATCGTTCAGATGGTCGTAGAGTTTGGGGTCCTGCATCAGCTTGCCCAACGAGCCCTGCCCCTGGTTAAGGGTATGCGTCAGCAGTTGCAGTTCGCTGACCGTCGCCGTGGCCTGGTCGTAGAGCGCCGGATTATTGATCAGTTTGCCCAGCGAGCCCCGGCCACTCTGAATGGCATCCACGATGGCGCTCATCTTGACGAGGATGGCATTGAGGCTTTCGACCGTCCCCTGGCTCGACTTGATCACGTCGGTAAGGTTCGGCGTTTCAAGCGTCCGGAGTTCAGCGCCGCTCTTCGGTTCCGGCCCCACGGCCACCTGGCTATTGATGTCCACGACCGTGTCGCCCAACACGCCAACGGTTGACAAGGACGCTGTCGAATCGGTGTGCAGGCTGCGCCCGTACTTTGGATCGATCTTCATCACAACTTTTACCGGGCTGAGCTTGCGCACCGGATCGGTCGAGACCTCCACGGCCTTTACATCGCCGATGGTCACACCCTCCAGATTCACGGGTGCTCCTGCTTGAAGCCCTGCAGAGTTCTCAAAGTAGGTTATGAGGATGATTTTGTGGCTGAAAACACTCATGCCCGAGGCGCTCGTCATCAGGAACATCAGCCCGCTCAGAAGGGCGATCGCGACCAGCACAATCACTCCGACCTTGAGCTGCGACCACTTCACTTCCTGCTGGCTGGGCATAGAACTCCTCGAAGATCTCTCGACGGTGGCAGCACGGCGGGCTGTTCGCGCTGATAAAGATATCGTATCAGTGCGTTGCTGAAGACCGGGATAATGCAGGTGCTCTCATGCGTTGGATGCATCCCGGGGCTCATGCGCTCCGACTCTAATCCTCCGCCACCACCACCGCCATGGACACGCTGCGGGAGTGCGTAAGGCTCAGTGCCAGCCGCCGGATTCCCAACCCTTTGGCGATCTCTGCTGCGCGGCCGCTCAGGTGCAGCTCAGGCCGCTGTCCAGGCAGGCGTCGCACTTCGAACTCGCGCCAGCTTACGCCCCGGCTGATCCCGGTACCGAGAGCCTTGGCACCCGCTTCCTTGGCTGCAAAACGCGCCGCCAGGCTCTCCGCCGCATTCCTCTTGCTCTGGCAGTAGGCGATTTCGCCGGGCGTGTAGACCCGCTGCAGAAAGGCATCGCCAAAACGCTCCACACTGCGCTCAATGCGTGCAATTTCAATGAGGTCGGTACCAACTCCGATGACCAAGAGCCACTCTCCTCCTCTCAGTGTACCCAGTCCTCCGCCTTCTCCGGGAAGATGCATCCTGACCGTCCGCACCTGGATCGACGTAGCAGCCTGCTACAGCGCTGATGTTCTGCCATTTCCCTCCGATAAGTGACATGGAGCTTGAAACCAGCCATGACCATGAAGTCTGTTCCTGCCGCGATGCCTGATCTTCTGCCAGCGGAGACGCCCATGGTCGAACTGCGTGGTCATAGCTATGCCGACTACCGCCAAGTCGTTCCCTCACTCCTGGATGCCGTCGCCGCCTGCGGCTGCTGGGTTCTGGAGCAGCGCGCCCTGTCGCCAACCATGACCGAATTGCGCCTCGAGGTGCAGCTGCGCTCCGTCTTTGAGCTCTATAGTGGCTTTATGTCCGCTGGCGTCGAACTCACCCGTGACAGCCATGCCCGGATGTCAGGCCTCTGCACCGTGCGCGATCACAACCCCCGCCAGGCCAAGCGCCGCCGCATTCTCACGATCCGGCTGGAACTCAGCTTCCTTGAGCAGGGAGGCTCGGAGCTTGGAACGTCCTCCATCGGCGTAGCCTGAAGCGATACGGGCAGACCATCGTCCCTGCGATAGACTTGAAGGGTCTATGGAATCAACCAGCGCAGCAGTCTTAGTCGCCCCAGAGGAACTAACCAGCACCGTGCCGCCCATCATCTCAGCCAAGCACCTCGGCAAGACCTACCGCTCCGGGAAGCTCAAGGTCGCAGCTCTGCGGGATGTCACGTTCGACGTCGATCCCGGCGAGTTCGTTGCCATTGTTGGCCCATCGGGCTCCGGCAAGTCGACGCTCTTCTACGTGCTCGGCGGCCTCACCTCGGCCACCTCCGGCTCGCTCTACATTCAGGGCAAGGATTTCTCCCGGCTCTCCGATCCGCAGCGCACCAGCCTGCGCCGCTCGCAGATTGGCTTTGTCTTTCAGCGCTTCAACCTGCTGCCCACCATCTCCGCGCAGTCCAACATCGAGCTCGCCCATGATATTGCCGAAACCGGCAAGCCGTTCGACAGGGAACTGCTCGTTCACCTCTCTAACCTGCTGAAGATCAGGGGCCGTCTGCACCACCGGCCCAATGAGCTTTCCGGCGGCGAGCAGCAACGCATCGCCATTGCCCGTGCGCTNNNTCCAGCCGCGAACTCCATCAGACCGTGCTGATGATCACCCACAACCCCGATGCCGCGCAGATCGCCGACCGCGTCCTGCACATGCGCGATGGCCAGATCGTCAAGATCGAAGCTGGCAGCCGCAGGGTTGCAGCGATCGTCTAACCTGCCGAGNNTCATCCCAGCGCACCCCGCACCCAGACCGCCGGCGTTCCTCTCGACATCAACACGGCCACGCCCCAGCAACTGAAAGCTCTTCCAGGCTTCGGCGACGCCTATGTTCGCCGCGTCATTGCGGGCCGTCCCTATACCGCCAGGAATCAGTTGGTTACGCGCGGCATCCTCCCGCAATCTGCGTACGACAGAATATCGTCCAGCATCGTCGCTCATCGCCCCCGCAAATAGGTCGCATCGTCTGCACAGACTGACGTGGCGCGTTCCACAGGCTGGGGAGTCATATTGCGGACGCAGCAAAAGAAAGAGAGTTAGCCCCGATAGTGGTGACGTAGAGCGTTCACACCCCTCGGGGCTGATTTTTGTCTGTTGTCGGATGAGTGCAGGTCTCTACCGCCCGACTCCCCCCTCTCTTCCGCCGCGACAGGGCGCCTCGAATTCAGATAAAGTGAGCAGTATCTTCGAAAATGCCTCGCGATCGCACATCCGATTGGCGCGAGCCGAGCGTCACAGTATCAAGCGAATGACGTCGACACCCACCCATCCCGTCAAGTCCAGCGTGCAGGTCAAGCACCGTGCCGTCCGCCTCGTCGCGGTTCTGCTCGCCGCTGCCGCCCTCTCCGGCTGTCAGAGCATCAGCATGAACTCCACCCAGTTGCGCGTCATCGATGCCTCCTCCGACTCCGGCCTGATCGACTCCTACCAGAACAACTCCGCGCTCGCCTACAACCTCGGGTTCGGCACCATGACGAGCTACGTTCCCATGTCCCCTGGCACCTATACCCTCGCTGCGGACAGGGTAGGAACCCGCCAGACGCTGGTCGAGAGTAGTGGCAAGCTCATCGCCGGAAAGCAGTACACCGAGATCGTTGGCAACAGTATCGTCAACCTGCAGCAGACCCTGTTTCTGGACCAGTCGGAGCCCGCACCCGCTGGTCAGATCGCCATTCGCCTCATCCATGAGGCCAACCGTACGGGCGCGGTGGACGTCTACCTCGTTCCGTCGAGTAACCGGTTCGTGAGCTCCTCGCCCATCGCGACGAATCTGAGCTTCGGCGCCCACTCCGGCTACATCAACATTCCGCAGGGAACCTATGCTATCGATGTTGTGCCCGCCGGCACGACCCTTGCTTCCTCCACCGTCACGCTCTTGAGCGGAGCGCAGGTAGAGTATGCGTCTGGCTCTGTTCGTACTGTTGTGCTCATCGATCAGGAGACCCTCGGTCCCCTGGGTGCCACCCTCACCCCGGGCGTGCAGGCCATCGTTGCTGATGACGCCGACGCCCAGTAGACACTAGGCAATCGCCCGACCCACACGTCGCAGGAAAGCCGCGAAACCGCACAAACGAGCAACGGGCACAGCCGAAGCCATGCCCGTTGCGCAAACCTGAACCAGGGTTAGTACCTGTAATGGTCCGGCTTGTACGGTCCTTCAACCGGCACACTCAGATACGCCGCCTGCTTGGCCGTGAGCGTCGTCAGCTTCACGCCGATCTTCTCCAGGTGCAACCTCGCAACCTCTTCGTCAAGGTGCTTCGGCAGAATATAAATGCCGACCTTGTAGATATCCTTGTTCTTCCAGAGGTCGAGCTGCGCCAGCGTCTGGTTGCTGAAGCTCGCCGACATCACGAAGCTCGGATGACCGGTCGCGCAGCCCAGGTTCACCAGGCGGCCTTCTGCCAGGATGAAGATCGCGTTGCCATTCTCGAACGTGTACTTGTCCACCTGCGGCTTGATGTTCTCGCGCACAGCGCCCTTGTAGGCATTGAGCGGTTCCATCTGGATCTCGTTATCGAAGTGTCCGATATTGCAGACAATCGCCTGGTCCTTCATCCGCTTCATGTGCTCCAGCGTAATGATGTCGACGTTGCCCGTGCAGGTCACATAAATGTCGCCGCGTCCGAGCGTCTCCTCAAGCGTCGTCACCTCGTAGCCCTCGATCGCCGCCTGCAGCGCATTGATCGGATCGACCTCGGTGACGATGACGCGAGCGCCCAGTCCGCGCAGGCTCGCCGCCGAACCCTTGCCCACATCGCCATAGCCGCAGACGACCGCAACCTTGCCCGCAACCATCACATCGGTCGCGCGCTTGATGCCGTCGACCAGCGATTCGCGGCAGCCATACAGGTTGTCGAACTTGCTCTTCGTCACCGAATCGTTGACGTTGATCGCGGGCACCAGCAGCGTCCCCTGCTCCATCATCTTGTACAGACGATGCACTCCCGTCGTAGTCTCTTCGGACACGCCGCGCCACTCCTTGACGACGTTGTGCCAGTGTGCAGGACGCTCCGCATGAATCTTCTTCAGCAGGCCCTTGATGACATCTTCTTCGTGCGAACCGGAGGGCGAATCAATCCACTTGTCGCCGTTTTCCAGTTCATATCCCTTGTGGATCAGCAGCGTCGCGTCGCCGCCGTCGTCGATGATGAGCTGCGGCCCAAGCACGCCGCCCTTGCCGCCAGGGAAGCTCAGCGCCTCATTGGTGCACCACCAGAACTCCTCCAGCGACTCGCCCTTCCACGCAAACACCGGAACGCCCGCCGCCGCGATAGCTGCCGCCGCGTGGTCCTGCGTCGAAAAGATATTGCAACTCGCCCAGCGCACATCGGCGCCCAGGTCGACCATCGTCTCAATCAGCACAGCCGTCTGGATCGTCATATGCAGCGATCCCATGATCCGCACGCCCGCCAGCGGCTTGGACGTCGCATACTTGTGGCGAATCGACATCAGGCCGGGCATCTCCTGCTCGGCGATGCTGATCTCTTTGCGGCCCCACTCCGCAAGGCCAATGTCGGCTACCTTGTACGTTGCCTTTACCTGTTCCAATGTCGCTGTCGCCATGAGTTCTCCTTGAAATGTCAGCTTTAACAGTATCAAACAGTCTGTGGATGCGGCACGATTAAGTGCCCCTATGTTGTCCCGCAGAGCTTGAGCCATTGACGCGGTAGCACGTCATATTCCGCTGATCCGATGAAGTGAAGCTGATCTCAGCGCCGCCCGGCCCCGGCTTCGGCTTGCTTCAGATCGTTCCACACCGCCTCGACCTGCTGCTCCAATTGCTCGATGTCGCCGTCATTGTGCAGTATCTGGCAATCTCCGGCATACGGCGTCAAATGCTGCATTCTGAGGCGTCGGCGAGCATCCGCCTCAAACCCTTCGCGCTCCGCCGCCGTCAGCACTCGACCAGCAGCAAGACGGTCCACGAAGCGTGCAATCTTCTCTGCCTCTGGCGCCTCCACCAGCAGGATGCGATCAAAGCGGCTGCGCCACGTTCCTTCAGCCGCATACATGGTCGAAAAAATCAGCGCCGATTCGACCACCACAATCGCGTGCGGATTCGCAGCACCAATCTCCGCAGTCTGTTTTGCCTGCGCATCAATCACTGCCGGATGGACAATCGCATTCAGCTCCTCCACCCGCGGATGTGCCGGATCGAACGCCAGCGCCGCCAGCTTATGGCGATCCAGCGAACCATCCGCCGCGACCATCTCCGCGCCAAACTTCGCCACAATCTTCGCGAACACCGGTTGGCCTGGCTGCATCAACTCCCGTCCCATCTCATCGGACGAAAGCACCACCGCACCACGCTCCGCGAGCATCCGCCCCACCGTCGACTTGCCGCTGCCGAGATCGCCTGTGAGTCCTACACGCAGCATTTGCTTAGCCTCGCCGCAAGCGAGCGGCCTTTACGGTACTCACCATAAGCATCGCGATGGTCAGCGCGCCCACACCGCCGGGTACAGGCGTATACGCACTCGATACTTCAAACGCCGCAGGGTCCACATCCCCCACAATCGTCGATCCACGCTTGGCGAATCCCGCACGTCGCAATTCATTGCCGGGGAAGAATCGGTCCAGATCGGCCTCGCTGGTAAGGCGGTTGATGCCGAC
>DHWW01000261.1:8388-12009 GCA_002413385.1 Granulicella sp. UBA5172 | reverse complement strand
TGGCAGATCGTCACCGTCGCCGACGCATTCAACAGCATCGCCGCGATCGGCTTGCCCACAATGTTCGATCGCCCGAGCACCACGGCGCGCTGGCCCGCAATCGGAATGTTGCTCCGCTCCAGCACCTCCATGATGCCGGCCGGCGTGCACGGAGCAAGAACTTGCTCCGCCGGAAATCCACTTAGCAGTCGGCCAGCGTTAATAGGATGAAAGCCGTCGACATCCTTGGCAGGGTCGACGGCTTCCAGTAGTCGGGCCGTATCGACGTGTGCGGGGAGCGGCAGCTGAATCAGAATACCGTCGATCTCCTCACGCGCGTTGAGCGAAGCAATCAGCGCCAGCAACTCTTCCGTGGTCGCACTCGCATCGGGCGTGTGCATCTCGGAGTAGATTCCCAACTCGGCGCAGGTCTTCACCTTGCTGCGTACATAAATCTGGGAGGCAGGAACCTCGCCAACCAGGATCACCGCAAGCCCCGGGGTATATCCGTGATCCCGGGCAGTCGCGATCTCAGCGGCTAATTCCAACTTGATTTGCGAGGCAATGACGATGCCGTCTAAGACATGTGGCGATGAAGCAACAGAAGACATACCCATAGGATATCGTGCTCCGCCCCAATTCAGCCGATGAGTGAAATCGTAACCGAAGATGAATGTGTTGATTGCAACGTAAAGATTTTTCATGTTGTTGCAACCTAAAAGTTTTTTATGTCTTCTAACAGGCATAACCGCCAGCTCCTAGATGCGGGCCAAAGGAGTCCGACTGTGAGTACTTCGAATGACGGGACGCATGTTGAGCAGTTCACACCGACTGACCTGATGACGCTGCGCAACGAACTGTTGCAATCCGGCGTCGATTCCTTCCAGGCTGCCGAGATTGTCACGAATTTTCTTAGCGGCCGGGGATATGGTGTGTCCAAACACGAGGCTCGCACAGCGGCTTCACGCATTGAAGGTCCCGGCTTCACCGCGGAGCACATTCAGGCCGAACTCGAGCGAGTCGCCTTAGCGATGTAGCTTCGCCAGCCTTTGTAATTACTGCGTAATCTCACCCTCAGGCTCATCCGTCGGGGAATCGATCTCCGCCTGAAATCCCTCCAGCATCCGCTCCAGAAACGCTCCCTGATCCATATCCTTGCGGTGCAGCGATTCCGCGTTCACGATGTGCCGCGCCAGATCAGCCAGCACAATGCCCCACGCAAACGGGTCTTCCCATGCGCCGGAACGCAGGCTCACGTGCTGTCCCTGCTCGGCGACCCACACTCGCAGCAGTTCAAACGAAGCCTTGTCGCGACTGGCGGCCGGCGGTGGATCGAGAAATTTATTGGATGCCATACGACGCTCCTGATGTCTCAAGTGGAACAATTGCTTCTCTTTGAGCTTATCCCCTCGCGCGACGTTGCGCCTTAGCGAATGGCAAGCATGGCTTCAATGCCGGGGTTGACCTCAGCTTCGGCGAACTCCGCTGCTACGCGAATCCCATTCATCACCGCGCGCTCATTCGACGAACCGTGCCCGACAATGCACACACCGCGAACTCCCAGCAGCGGCGCTCCACCATACTCCGAGTAATCCAGCCGCTTCTTGAAGGCCTTGAATGCCTTCTGCGATAGCATCGCGCCCACTTGCGACGTTACCGTCGACTTCAGGCTCTCTCGCAGCGAAGAGCTCACCAGCTTCGCCAGTCCCTCACTCGTCTTCAGCGCCACATTCCCCACAAATCCATCGCAGACCACGACGTCGGCGGCGCCGTTATAAAGATCGCGGCCCTCGACATTCCCTACGAAATTCAACTTCAGCTCGCGCAATAGCGGAAACGTGTCTCGCGTCAGAGCGTTGCCCTTGGCATCCTCTTCGCCAATCGACAGCAGCCCCACCCGCGGATTCGCGACGTGCAGCACATTCTTCGCGTACATGTGCCCCATCACGGCAAACTGCACCAGATTTTCCGGGTAGCAATCGACGTTGGCGCCGACGTCGAGCAGAACGCATGGCTGGCCGGTACTGGTTGGCAGCAGCGCAGCGAGCGCCGGACGATCGACCCCAGCCAATGAGCCCAGCACCATCTTCGCCGTGGCCATGGCTGCACCCGTGTTGCCGGCTGTAACGAACCCGCCCGCCCGTCCCTCGCGCACCATCTTCAGCCCAACCCGCATCGAGGAGTCGCGCTTGGACCGCACGGCCTGAGCCGCCTTGTCCTCCATGCTGATCCACTCGCTGGCTTGTGCGATAAAGATCGGGAGCCGTTCCTTGTGCCGCCCAAATCCATGGTGTGCGCGGGCGTTCAGCGCCTCCCGCAGTTTTGGACGCAGCAATTCTTCCGGTCCGGCCAGGTGGACGCGGACGTCCAACAGGCGGCAGGCCAGGATCGCCCCGCGAATCTCGGGATCCGGGGATTTGTCGGTCCCCATGGCATCGAGGACGATGTCTATCGGCATGGCGCGCGCAGGGCTCGACATTCTCTTGCTTGGTTGGAAAGTAGGTGCCACGGCTCTGGTTACCCCGCCGTGGCGGTGAAAGCTACGCTGCACCCTTAACGCCAACAATCGCGCGACCCTTGTACTCGCCGCACTTCTTGCAGACGCGATGGGGAAGCTTCTTCTCGCCACAGTTCGGGCAGTTGGAGACGCCGGTGGGCGTCAGAAAGTCGTGACTACGGCGTTTTGCGGTGCGCTGCTTGGAGTGCCGGCGCTTTGGATTAGGCATGGTGAAACCTCTTCTAAAATTGGCCAGCCAGCTCGGGGCTCTGCGGCCGAAATCTGTGAAAACTCAAAACTTGCGGTCGTTTAACTTCAAACGAATACCGCGTCAGGACTTAGGCGCAACCGCGATTCCGGCCAAAACGGCTAACCGTGGATCGGTCGGCTTCTCTACACACTCACAGCTTGCGAGGTTGCGATTGATGCCGCAATGCGGGCAAAGTCCCTTGCAGTCCTCCTGGCAGAGCGTCCGTCCGGGCAGGGTAAGGAGCACCTGCTCACGCACGGCGTCCTCCAGCAGCAGGCCGCTCTGTTCATAATACCCGATTTCTGTCTCGTCTTCCGTAATTGCGCGCTCGCCGGTCTCGGCATCGACACCGCCCGGGCGAAAAATCAGGTCAAACGTACCGCTCAGCGGGTGCTGGACAGGCTCCAGGCACCGTGCGCACAGCTGCTCGAAGGTCCCCGAGAAGCTCGCCCGCAACCGAATATCCTCCACAAAATCCTTCGGCCCGCGATGTTCGACGATCAGTTCAGCTTGCCCTTTCAGCTTCAGCGGCCCTACCTGCCGAATATCAGGGGCATACTCAATCGCGCCAGCAGGCAGCGTTTCATCCAGCTTCAGCGGTTCGTCAACAAGTTGTGCAGGGGTAATGACCATGCCTTAACCGTAGGACGATGCAGAGGCTGAGTCAATCAACCACCGCACAGCAGGGAGCCAGCCCCTATTCCTCAGCTTCACCCGAACAGTCGAATCCCCGCCACCCCCGCCGCTCCGGCCNNTGTGGCACGACGCGCTCACCAACGGCGCCCCCCTTCCCGCCGCCGCAAACACCCGGCGCACCTGCTCCGCCGTCAACTTCCCCGGCCGCGAGGTCAGATGCACCCCATCCGCCCCCGCCGCGACGGCCACATCGGCCCGC
>DHWW01000261.1:0-8236 GCA_002413385.1 Granulicella sp. UBA5172 | reverse complement strand
ACCAGCTCTCCCGCCTCCAACTGCTTCTCCCGAAGTTGCACATACTCAATGCCTTCCGCCGCCCAGCGCCGTGCCTTCGCAAGTGTCGCCTCGCACGAATCCGCGTCGTTTCCGCTCGTAATGGCGCACCGCAGCATGCCGACAGTGTAGCCCTCGATCATGCCCTGTAGCACTATCTCTGGCACTTCGGGCAATAGATCGTCGTACGCCCGCCGACGACGATCTTCTTCAGCCCCGAACCACAGTCGTGGCAGCTCTCGCCAGCGCGCCCGTATACCTTGTGCTCGAGTTGGAAGAACCCGCGAATCCCATCCGCATCCACGTAGTCCGACACCGACGACCCACCCAGCTCAATCGCATGCGCCAGTACTTTTTGCAGCGCCACGTGCAGCCGAGCCAGCTCCGCCTTCGTCAGCTTCCCAGCCTGCTTCCGTGGCCGAATCCCCGCCCGAAACAAGCTCTCATCCGCGTAAATATTTCCCACCCCATGCAGGATCGACTGGTTCAGCAGCGCCGCCTTGATCGCCAGCTTGCGACCCCGGAACAACCCCGAAAACTCGGCTACAGAAATAGTGGTAGGCTCAGCGCCCGGCCCGGCATACCCGCCCGCTTCCGTCACCACCGACAGCCNNCCCGTCATCCCCAGGTGCACCAGAAACTGCGCAGGAGCCTCACCGCGCCGCGCAACATCCATCACGATCGTCTTGCCCACCCGCCGCACGCGCTCAATCAGCGCCCCCGTCAGCGTCTCCACAATCTCCGCCTCGCTGGACTTGAACGTCTGCGGCTTCCCGCTGGTCCACACGCGCTCGATCCGCTGTCCGCGCACCCGCGCATCCACCCCATTCGCAACCGTCTCGACCTCAGGCAACTCTGGCATGGTTTTTAGGATACTCAGGTCAGCGCCGGAGAGGTCGAGATCGTTCCCGGCGACGCCATCGAATTTACTCGCGCGCTAATACAGCAGCAGCCGGTATAAAATGACTCATGGGCGCGAGCATTCCGTTTCGGAAGCCAGCTGCGCGCACTTCCCCCGAGCACCACCCCGGAGCAACCTTCCTCGTGAGCCAGACCGAATCCATACCTTCGCCGCGCGCGCAGAGCCGCCCTTCCGCCGTCATTCTAGGAGCCCAGTGGGGCGATGAAGGCAAGGGCAAGATCGTCGACGTCCTCAGCGAAAAGTTCGACATCGTCGCCCGCTACGCTGGCGGCCACAACGCCGGCCACACCGTCATCATCCACGGCAAGAAGTTCGTTCTCCAGCTCATCCCCTGCGGAGTCCTCCGCCCCGGCTGCAAGGGCGTCATCGGCAACGGTGTCGTGCTCGACCCCATGGCCTTCCTCGGCGAAGTCCAGAAGCTTCGCGACGCCGGAGTTTCCGTCGACGGCAATCTCTTCATCTCCAACCGCGCGCAGGTCATCCTGCCGTACCACCGCATGATCGAGCTCGCCGCCGAAACCGCTCCCGGCCGCCAGACCATCGGCACCACCCGCCGCGGAATCGGTCCCGCCTACGAAGACAAGATCCACCGCAACGGCCTCCGCGTCGTCGACCTGCTCAACACCTCGCTCCTGCGCACCCACATTAACAACGCCTGCCACGAGAAGAACACCATCGCGCACGCCCTCTTCGGCACCGAACCGCTCGACCCCAAGCAGATGTACGAAGACTACGTCCGCGCCGCCGAGCAGATCGCGCCCTTCGTCACCGACACCGCCTACATGCTGAACGACGCGCTCAACGCGGGCCAGAACGTCATGTTCGAAGGCGCCCAGGGAGCGCTCCTCGACATCGACCACGGTACCTATCCCTTCGTCACCAGCTCGTCCTCCACCTCCGGCGGCGCGGTCACCGGCACCGGCGTCGGCCCCACCCGCATCGGCACCGTCATCGGCGTCACCAAGGCGTACGTCACGCGCGTCGGCGAAGGTCCATTCCCCACCCAGATCGACGGTTACTCCGCAGAACTCCTTCGCGCGCGTGGCCAGGAATACGGCGCCGTCACCGGCCGTCCCCGCCGCTGCGGCTGGCTCGACCTGCCGCTGCTGCGCTACTCCAACATGATTAATGCCACCGAATGGCTCGTCGTCACCAAGATGGACGTCCTCGACGAGTGCGAAGAAATTCCCGTCTGCACGGCCTACGAAATCGACGGCAAGATCACCGACATCATCCCCGCCGACGTGCGAGGCTTCAAGTCCATCCACCCCATCTACACCACCCTCAAGGGCTGGAAGTCCTCTACCGAGGGCATCACCGAATATGACAAACTGCCGAAGCTTGCACAGGAGTATCTTGAGTTTGTGCAGCGTGAAAGCGGCGCCAAGATCGGGATGATCTCCACCGGCCCTGACCGGGTCCAGACCATGACCATGTCCGGATTCGACGAGATGTTCGGCTAAAAGACGAAATGTTCATCGAAACGAAACACGAGATTCGACCCCAGCCCTCACTGCTAAAAGCAGTCAGCCACAAGGACACTATGATCAGCTTCACCGTACGCATGACCTTCCGCAGTGACGATCGCGACGAGATCGTTCAAATCCTCCGCGAACTCACCCGCCTTTCGCGCCAGGAAGAAGGCTGCGTCAGCTATATTCCCCACTCCGTCGACGGCAACCCCGACACGATCGTCATCTATGAGCAGTATTGTGATGAGGCTGCTGCCGAGCACCACCGCGCCACCCCCCACTTTGCCAAATACGCCGTCGGCGGCCTCTACCAGAAGATGCTCGAGCGCTCGATGGAGACTCTCGTCGCCATCGCCTGACGGCTCCACTTTTGCCTGTCCATGGAATCGCATCAAAAACCGCAGGGAGCGCGGAATCGATGTCAATTCACACGATCGTCACAAAACGCTTTGACGTGGCTTCGAATTCCGGTCTAACATCCGGTACACCCATGTTCCGCTTCCGGCTGTGCCGACTCCCAATGTGCGTTACAACTTTTCTGTTCGCCGCGCTCTTCGTTGCGCCGGTGGCACCCATCCTCGCGCAGTTGCCGCATCCGCCGCATCACCGCCGTAAGCACATGGAGCGCGAGCAGATCGTCGAACTCGAAGATGAGTGGCAGAGAGCAGCACTCGCCGCCGACGTTCCCGCCATGGACAAGCTTCTCTCCGACGACTATCTCGGCATCACCGCCACCGGCGAAGTTCTCACCAAGGCACAGCAGCTCGACCACATGCGCAACCGCGAGCTCGTCCTCACCAAGCTCGATATCTCCGAACTCAAGATCAAGTTGATTGGCAACATAGCGATCGTGACCTCCCTCGCCCAGGTCGAAGGCTCGTCCGACGGCGAGCCACTGCAGGGCGCCTACCGCTATACCCGTGTCTATCAGCGCCTGGCTAGCGGCTCATGGAAGATCACCAACTTTGAGGTCACTCCGACCACCCCCCTGCATCACCGGTCCGCCAACCCAGCTAAATCGTGAGCGTCTCATGCGAGGCTCAACAGAAAGCCCGAACCATTTGGCTCGGGCTTTCGTAGGAAGTCATCGCATTCGCAAATACCGCCGCCAGATCAGGCGACATCGACTTGCACGATCGATTCAGTGACTTCCTTTTCACTGGATACAGCGTATGCAGTGATCACATTCAACCCCAGCAGGCGGCGCGTAAGCGACCGTGTGCCGCCTGTCAGTCCAGCATCTTCCGGTTCATTCAGAAGGTTGGTCAACAAGTGCGAATTGATGATCGCCAGACGTGTCCGTCTCTCTCCTGCACCATCCTGTGGCTGGCGCAGGCTTCGCTCTGAAAATGGAGTAGACCACGCAGTTCCGCCATGTTTTCCTTCCCGCGTGTTCACCACGCGCAGAGGAAACGATTCATCGGCCATTTTCTTTCCAGCATGGATAGGAGTGAGCGGAGTATTCATCATGGCGCCTCCCGGAACTCTCATTAGCGTGCGTAATTCGTCGGCATTAACTTCGACGGTACCTTGCACAAGCGGGTTGTACCCCCCGCTCGTTAAGCGCGCAATAACCGCACAGAATCGTGGCGCTCTCTTAATCAGCTCTCCGCCAGCCTCAGTCCTGGTTGGCCGCCGTCGGTCTCTCGATCGCATCCGCCGCCAGAGCCGCACGCAGCCTCCGCCAACTCTCATCCAGCATCTCCGGAAGAATCCGCGTCTCCCCCACCACGCTCATGAAGTTGTTGTCCCCCAGCCACCGTGGAACTGCATGCAAATGCAGATGTTCTTCTACCCCAGCGCCCGCCGCTTTGCCCAGATTCAACCCGAAGTTCAGCCCATTCGGCAGATACACTGCCCGCAGCACGCGTTCCGCCCGCCGCGCCATCCGCAGCAGCTCATCCGCCTCCTCCAGCGGCAGTCCAGCCAGCGACTGCTCGTGGCGATACGGCACCACCATCAAGTGTCCGCTGTTGTAAGGAAAGGCGTTCAGCACCGTATAGCAACTCCGGCCCCGCTCCAGCAGGTAGGTCGAAGCCTCCGCCCCCTCGCGTGCCATCCCATTCGCGATGGCATAGTCCGCTGCCGCAATCATGTTGCAAAACACGCATTGATGGTCACCCGGCCACGCCGCCAGAGCCTTCGGCACTCCAAGCTTCGGCCGTGCCTTGTCCTCGCCGGTGATGAAAGCATAGCGCCAGGGGGTCCACAGATGATCCATCGCAGCAGTATAGGCTCTACCGCGGGTCCACCAACAGTCCCTCCCGGCCGCACCCAACCCCCATCCCTCCACGTCTAAACCTGCGGATCAACCAGGTCCACAGCAAAAGACCATCCTGAGAGTCCGAACATCGGTCATGTCCGTTGAACTTTGTTGCTTGCACTGCTACACTTTGAATTGAAGCTATGCGCGCGGGATTCAGTCGCAAGCTCTCAATTTCCATGCATTACCTCACTCCCGCTGACATCATCGCTTAGGACCAACTCTCTCAGGGGGCAGGATTTGCTGCCGTCCGAATGTCTGATTGATCTAATTGATTGATGCGAGCAAGTGAGTACTGGAACCCGGAGCATCATTCTACATGGCCGACCACGACCACAATTCTTTCCATCCCGAGAGCATAGCCCTGAATACCACATTGGAATCAACCGCCCCTGACCTTACAGTCGATGCCGCGACGAACGATACGTCGGCCTCGAACGACCTTTCCCTCAACCCTGATACCCATGTCGAGACAACACCCGTCGCGACCGAGACCCCAGAAACTCCAGAGACTTCAGAGACCCACACCCCTGTAGCCGAGCAGCACGCCGACACTTCGGTAGCTGAGACCGGCCACATCGCCGTGGAAGCCGCTGCCGCCGAGCCCGAGTACGATGCCGAGGATTTCGCCAAGGCACTCGAGAGCTTCGACCGCGAGCAGGCTGCCGAGAAAGACGCCGCCCAGGCGATGACGACCGAAGAGGCCGTCATCACGGGTACCGTCGTCAAGATCACCGACAAGCATGCGGTGATCGATATCGGTCTCAAGTCCGAAGGTCTCATTCCTCTGGATCAGGTGCTCGACCACACCGGTACGCCGAAGTTCAACGTCGGCGACGTCATCGAAGTGGTCGTTGAGCGCGAGGAAAAGGAGGGCGGCTATCTCGTCAGCTACGAGAAGGCTCTGCGTCACAAGGTTTGGGACAAGCTCGAAGAGGCGGCCAACACCAAGACTCCCGTCAAGGGAATGGTTGTCAGCCGCGTCAAGGGTGGCCTGACCGTCGACATCGGCATCAAGGCGTTCCTGCCCGGATCCCAGGTCGAGGTTCGTCCCGTCCGCAATCTCGACGGCTACATCGGCACCGAGATCGAAGTCCGCGTCATCAAGCTCAACAAGAAGCGCGGCAACGTCGTCATCTCCCGCAAGGAGATCCTCGAAGAGGAGCAGAACGAGAAGAAGACCATCACCCTCTCGACTCTCGAAGAGGGCTCGGTCTTCACCGGCGTCGTCAAGAACCTCACCGACTACGGCGCATTCGTTGACATGGGAGGCCTCGACGGCCTGCTCCACATCACCGACATGAGCTGGGGTCGTCTCACCCATCCCCGCGACCTCGTCAACGTTGGCGACGAGATTCAGGTCAAAGTCCTTAAGTTTGACAAGGAAAAGCAGCGCGTCTCGCTTGGCTTCAAGCAGCTCTCGCCTGATCCATGGCTCGACGCCACGGAGCGTTACCCGGTTGGCGCCCACGTCAAGGGTCGCGTACTTTCTGTTACAGATTACGGCTCCTTCGTAGAGCTCGAGCAGGGCATCGAAGGCCTCGTCCACGTCTCTGAAATGACCTGGTCGAAGCGCATGAAGCACCCCTCCAAGCTGGTCAAGCCCGGCGACGAAGTCGAGACCATCATCCTCTCCGTCCAACCCGACCGACCGCCGCATCTCGCTCGGCATGAAGCAGCTCCAGGAAAATCCCTGGGAGCAGCTCGAAGACAAGTACCCGGTCGGCGCGATCATCGAAGGCCGCGTCCGCAATCTTACCGACTTCGGAGCCTTCATCGAAATCGAAGATGGCATCGACGGCCTCGTCCACGTCTCCAACCTGAGCTGGACCAAGCGCATCAAGCATCCGTCGGAAGTTCTCAAGAAGGGTGAAAAGGTCAAGGCCATCGTCCTCGGCGTCGAACCCGAGAACCGCCGCCTCTCGCTCGGCGTCAAGCAGATGCAGCCCGATGTCTGGGACACCTTCTTCGCGCAGCACCGCGTCGGCGACGTCGTCAAGGGCAAGGTTCTGCGCACCGCGCAGTTCGGAGCCTTCGTCGAAATCTCCGAAGGAGTCGAGGGTCTCTGCCACGTCTCTGAGGCTGTCGACGAGACCGGCAAGCAGATCACCCTGGAAGTCGATCAGGAGCACGAGTTCAAGATCGTCAAGATGAACCAGGAAGAGAAGAAGGTTGGTCTCTCGATCAAGGCAGTTGGCGAAGAAGCCAGCCGCGCCGAAGTCGAAAACTACAAGGAGTCCTCCAACAAGGGCAAGGGCGGCAAGGGTCAAGGGCAGGGCAGCGGAAGCTCCTCCAGCTCCAGCAACTCCGGCAGCACCACCCTCGGCGACCTCCTCAAGTGGAAGCAATCCGANNAAGGCCGCCCACCCAGGCGGCCTTTGCCGTTCCTATGCTGCGCAGCCAGACCCACCGTGGCGTTACCGGAAAAGCTCCAGCGGGATGGCCCTCCCCATCGCTTCGTACCCCTTCGGCCCCGGATGCAAGTGGTCGCCGCTGTCATACGCTGGCAGCAGCCGTGAAGCGTCGGCGGGATCGCGAATCACCTTGTCGAAGTCCACCACGGCATCGAAGTGTCCCGGCGCTAGAATCCATGCATTCACTGCCCGGCGATCGCCTTCATTCGCCATCGTAGGAACGTAGTAGTCCGACCCCATAAAGGGCGTTATCGTCCCGCCGATCACCGTCATCCCGTGTGCATGCGCCCGCAGCACGATCTGTTCATACGCCGCGATCATGTGTGCAACCAGCGCCTTGTGCTCTTCGGGAGAAGCGTTCCTGCCTCGCGCCAGCATCCCGATATCGTTGATCCCCTCGAACACGATCAGCCATCTCACGCCATCCTGCGCCAGCACATCGCGATCCATCCGCGCCAGCGCATTCTCTCCCAGCCCATCCGTCAGCAGGTGATTGCCCCCTATGCCTTCGTTCAGCACAGCCACCGGCCTACCCGCCTCCTGCAGCGCGCGTGCGAGCACATCGGTCCACCGATTGTTCCCGTCCGTTGTCGATGCGTGACCGTCCGTGATCGAGTCGCCAAACGCAACGACCGCCCGCGCCTGCGCATTCACCTCGACCCCTGCGAGTTGCAACCACCGCACCACCTTCTCCGCGCCCGCCAGATCGGTATCCGCCGTGTGCTCGCCGTGCAGCAGCCACGAGTTGGCATGCGACCCCGGATGCGCTGTCTGCACCGCCGGCGCGTCGACCAGGTGAAAGCTGATCGCCACATCTGCGAGCGCCGGCACGCTCATCGCCACCGGGTCAGACAGGTACTCCGCACCCATCGGAATCGTCACCGAAGTCTCACCCGCAAACGTCACCGCATGGTCCGTGGCCGGATCGATCGCCCCTGACGGCACCCCCGCTGCAGGCCTCGCCAGGTGTACCGAGTCAATCCTCAGCGGCTTCGTCCCAAACGCATTCGACAGCTCCAACCGCATCGCCGCACCGCCCACCGACAGGTGTACGACCTGCCGCACCGTCGTATCGGTCAGTTCTTCCGGATCGACGCCCGGCTGGTTATTCTGCGGTTCAGGCGCCTGCTCCGACGCTGCCCACGAC
>DHWW01000205.1:5969-6114 GCA_002413385.1 Granulicella sp. UBA5172 | reverse complement strand
CAGAGAAGAAATTGAAGCAGGATTACAAATACGACGGACTAACCTTGCAGTAATTATGTCATGTGAGTGTAGGTTAACTATTTATCCGAGCCATTGTATAGGAAAACCAGGGTGGAGGAAGATGAATTTCTCACACCCTTAGGCC
>DHWW01000205.1:0-5944 GCA_002413385.1 Granulicella sp. UBA5172 | reverse complement strand
TTCCAGTAGAGCGCGAGGCCTGAGGCGTAGTTCCAGGTCATCCAGCCGGAGAAGGCGGGCATCATGAAGGCCATCATCTTCTGCTGCTGCGGATCAACACCCGGGGAGGGCGTGTAGTACTGCGCTACGAACGAGGTGATCACCATCAGGATGGGGAGGATGTGCCAGGGGTCGGCGGCGGAGAGATCGGGGAGCCAGAAGAAGTGGGCCTGGCGGAGCTCGACGACCTTGGTCATCATGGTGAAGAAGGCGAAGAGCAGCGGCAGTTGAATGAGCGACGGGATACAGCCGCCGAGCATACTGACGCCGTTGGCCTTCTGCAGGGCCATGACCTCGGCGTTCATCTCTCCGGCCTTGGGATCGGTGGCCTTGGGGTTCTTGTATTTGGCCTTGATGGCGTCGATCTGCGGCTGGATGCGCTGCATCTTCACAGCGGACTTCATGCCCTGGACGCGGAGGGGGAGAAGCACGATGTTGATGAGGATGGTGAAGATGACGATCGCCCATCCCCAGGAATAGTTGTGTACGCCGTTGTCATGCGGAGCGATGACGGAGTGCACCGCGCGCAGTCCGATGAAGAGATACTTGCCGATGGGGCCGAAGAAGCCGAAGTCGAGGAGTGGTTCCAGAGAGCTGCCGTCGGCCGCATGGATGCTCTTGAGGACGGAGATGGCCTTGGGGCCGACGAAGATGTTGGCTTCGTTGTGGCCGGAGAGAGAGCCGACAGCCGCTCCGAGGACAGGAAGGAGGACGGTCTTCGTTCCTGCGACGGTGCTGTTCGAGAACTTGCTGCGCCTGACCTTGGTGACGTCGATCTTTTGTTCGAGGGTGACGAGCGAGGCGGTGCTGGGATGGTCCGGAACGAAGACAGCTGCGAAGTACTGGTCGCTGACGCCGGCGAAGTCGAAGGGCCCGGGGAGGGTGTTGCCGCCGGAGATCTTTTTGATGGAGAGGTGCTCATCCTTGCCGCTGGAGCTGGTGTCGACCTGCGCTCCGGCGTAGGCCATGGTCGTATCCATGTCGCCGAGGCCGGCGGGCCAGGAGAGTAGGGCGCGGATGGGCGCACCCTCCTTGAGGACGACCGTGTCGGCATGGACGAGGTAGCTGGCACCAAAGGTGAAGGTCTTGGTGACGGAGAGATTGCCGGCAGCATATTTAAACGTGAGGGTCGCGGGGGCTTCGAGTGTTCCCGAGGAGGAGGGGACGTAGAGCGCGGTGGCGAGCTGGCTGTTCAGGCCGTCGTCATAGGTATAGAGGGAGAGTGGGTAGCCGTAGAGCGCAGAGGCTCCGCTATGAACGAGGTCGAGTGGATGGCCTTCGATGTCCTTGTACTTCTTGAGGATCCAGGAGGTGACCTGTCCTCCGCGGTTGGAGAAGGTGATGCGGTAGAGCTCGTTCTCGACAACCGTGGTGGTTTCGGCAGCGGCGGCGACGGCGGGTGTACTGCCAACGCTCGTGCTCGCACTGGTTGCGGCTGGTGGCGCAGAGGTGGAAGGCGCGGGAATAGCGGCGGCCGTCTGGGTGTCGGGCGCGGCGATGGGCGGGTTGTGCTGGCTGCGCCAGTACTGGAGACCGAAGATGACGCTGATCATGACAATCATCATGATCAGAAAGGAGCGATTGTCCTGGCTACCGCCACCGCCCTGATTGGGATTACGAAACTCTGGCAAAGGTTTTCCTGCTCTTTCCAAGGCTGGCGCGTGCTCGCAGCCAGCTAACTTCTAATGATAAATGGTGAATGCTGCGGTTGCGTTACGGCGGTTGTGTTATCGAAGGCCATGAGGAGGGCTATGGGACGGGATCGTGACCGCCGGAGGCGAAGGGGTGGCAGCGGGCGATGCGGCGGACAGCGAGCCAGCTGCCACGCAGCCAGCCGTGACGGACAACCGCGACGTAGGCGTATTCGCTGCAGGTGGGGAGGTATTTGCAGTGCGTGACGGCGAAGACGTGGAGCAGGGGCGAGAGGACTCGCTTATGCAACGCGAGCAGAGCAGAGGCGATGCGTTCGCGGCGCGAGTTGGCGGGGAGGTCGCTCATGGTTGGGGAGGAGTGGGGACGAGTTTGGCTGCGGCGCTCGCTGGCTTGGCTGTGTTGCGGTCTGGCTTGGCCGGATTGCTTGCTGGTTTGACGGGGTTGCGTTCGCCGGCGGCCTGGACGCTGCGGAAGATGGTGGCGACCTCACGCTTGAGCTGGGCGAAGTCGAGATCGATGACAGAGCGGCGGGGGTGCAGGACGAACGCGACGGGGGAGGGGGGGAGAGGGGTGCGCGGGGGGGGGGGGCCCCCGGGGGGGGGGGGCCGAGGGGGGGGGGGGGGGGGGGCGGCCCCCCNNGAGCGGCGGGGATGCAGGACGACGTCGACGGGAGAGGTGAGGAGAGGGAGCGCGGCGCGGACGGCCTCGCGGAGGCGGCGCTTGATGCGGTTGCGGTCGACGGCCTTGCCGAGGGCTTTGGGGACGGTGAGGCCGATGCGTGGGCCGGGGGTGTCGGACCGGCGGTCAGCGGGACGGAGCGCGTGGAAGTAGGCGAGCTGCTTCGCGAACTGCTTGCGGCTGGCTTTATAGACGAGCTGGTAGTCGGCGTGTTTGCGCAGACGATGAGTGGTCTTCGGGATCGTAGAGGAGGTCATGGAAGAAGAACCACGGACACAAAAACGCGAGCTGGACACAAAAACGCGCTCCGGGGGGGGAGTACTCCCGTGAGCGCGCTGGTTGGAACCAAAGCGAAGAAGCGCGATTAGTCGCGGAAGCCGGCGGAGACGGCGATCTTGTGGCGACCCTTGGCGCGGCGGCGGTTGAGGACGGCGGCTCCGGCCTTGGAGGCCATGCGAACGAGAAAGCCGTGAACCTTGCTACGGCGGCGACGGTTAGGTTGGAAGGTGCGCTTGGGCATCGTGTTTGTCCTGTCTCAAATGTTGTGTGCTGGCCTTATGCCGGTGTCGCCGGAAAAGCGGCGAGTTGTCAGGCTGTGGGCACTGGAGCGGCCATGAAGGCCAACTCGACAGCAAGTCTTGAGTATATCCGAGTTGAGGAAAACAGGCAACGAAATAGCAAGGTAAGTCGGGTGGGAACGGCTTGAGGAATCCGTTTACCGGATGCGTTCACGGATTTTTCACAAAGGTTGGTGCAACTCAAAAAAAGTTTCACGATTTGGCTAATTTGGCTTGCCAGGGAGGCCCTGTTCACATGCTAGTATCGATTCCGTTCCGTGATGTGTAAATCTCTCGCGGCTAAATTTCCGAAGGGCCAACGTACTGCTTCACTCCTCCAACGCGCAGAACGGCGATGGACTTCAAGATCATTCAAAGAGGGGCCGGCTTCGCGAGTGGATCGCGGGGAGAGTCGTCTTTTGCATCTTTTTTGATTACAGCTGAGGCCGAGCTTGCTACCGTGGACCACTTTATGAAAGTAAGGAAGACAGACGATGTCATTTGTTCCAGTTCCGGCCGCAGTACTGAACCAGTGGGTGCGGATTCTTGGCGCCCTTGAGAAGAAGATCAACCGCCAAAGTTTTGAGACATGGCTGAAGCCAACGCGCTACTCGCATGTGAGTGAGCGGACGCTGCATGTAAGGATTCCTTCCGAGGAGTTTCAGCATATCGGCGACCGGTATGGGGACTTGATTGGAGAGGCGATCGAGAATCTTGGCCTAGAGATCGACCAGGTGGTGTTTCAGGTTCCTCCGCAGGAAGCTCCTGTGCGGGTACGCGAGGATGGTGGTTTTGCTCCGCAGCCGAGCCACAGCCAGAATGCTCCGCGGCGTGGCAATGGTGGGCCGATGCCCGCTGGACCAGAGCAGTCGCGCTTTGACTGGAACACCGCGGCGCAACTCAATCCACGCTATCAATTCGATTCGTTTGTGATTGGCAGCGGCAACCAGTTTGCGCAGGCCGCAGCGCAGGCAGTGGCGGAACGGCCGTCGAAGGCCTACAACCCGCTGTTTCTTTATGGCGGAGTGGGGCTGGGCAAGACGCATTTGATGCAGGCGATTGGACACCTGGTGAAGGCTCGCAATGCGCAGGCCGCAGTGAGCTATGTGTCGGGCGAGAAGTTTACCAACGAGATGATCAACTCGGTCCGCTATGACAAGATGACCGGGTTTCGTGACCGGTATCGCACCGTGGATGTGCTGCTGATCGACGACATTCAGTTTCTTGCAGGCAAGGAGCGCACGCAGGAGGAGTTCTTCCACACGTTCAATGCGCTGCATGAGCAGAACAAGCAGATCGTGGTGGCGAGTGATCGGCCTCCGAAGGAGTTGAACGACTTCGAGGATCGCTTGCGGTCGCGCTTTGAGTGGGGCCTGGTGGTGGATATTCAGCCACCGGATCTGGAGACGAAGGTTGCGATTCTGCAGCGCAAGGCGGAGCAGGAACAGACCGTGCTGCCGACCGATGTTGCGCTGTTCATCGCGGGCAACGTGCGGACCAATGTGCGCGAGCTGGAGGGTGCGCTGGTGCGGTTGATTGCATGGTGCAGCCTGCATGGCGTGGAGATTACTCTGCCGACAGCGCAGCAGTGCCTGAAGCAGTTCATCGACACACAGGTGCGCAAGATTACGATTGAGGCAATTCAACGTGCGGTTGCGGAGAGCTTTGGGATGCGCGTCGCGGAGTTGAAGCAGAAGAACAACTCGCGGCAGATTGTGGTGCCGCGGCAGATTGCGATGTACCTGGCGAAGCAGTTGACCGAGGCGAGCTTGCCGGAGATTGGAAGGCAGTTCGGAGGCAAGCACCATACGACGGTGATGCACTCGATCTCCAAGATCGACGAGCAGCGCAGGAACGATAAGGACCTGAATCGCACGGTGAACAAGCTGATGGAGACGCTGGGGTAAAAGCAGAGGATAGAGTGTAGAGGATAGAGAAGACGAAGGCCGCCAGCTTGGCGGCCTTTGCTGTTTGCGGTCCGTAGGCGAAGCGAAGCCGGTAGTGCGACGACAAGGATGCTGCCGCGGGACCTGAACACACGCACCTCATAGAGTACGGGCTAACCCGATAAGCACACTATTATCCTGCTACCAGCATCTCCTTCGATTGTTCTAATGCTTCGGTTACCGCAAGATAGTTCAACTTACTGGGGAGAGACGCTTGTGAATTTCTAAGCTGTTTGAGGCGACGTTCAACTTGTTCAATAAGGTAGGCAGGTGACTTCACAAGAATATTGAGTGCCACGGCTGATGCTTGCTCTTTCTTGACATCCACTTCGATTTTTTCGACGCGACCACTGGACGAACCTTTGAAGATGCGAATCACTCTATCCTCGCTCCATTCGGGTACGAGGCCTGAATTGTCTTGGTCGACGTAGCGGAGGACGATTACAAAGCGGTCATATCCTTGGTCAAAAGCACCCTTTATCGCTATCGGAACATCGTGAGGCGAAGCGAAAACCTGGACTTTGATCCCACGCACGGTTTCCAACTGCGGAATACTTGCTGACTGTGGGGCAACATTAATCCATGTATCCATTTTATCAACTCCTCTTAATCAATTGTCCTAAAACTGATGCGACCAATAAACTGGATTTCACTACATTGTCGCTATTTGCGATTGACTCTTGTCGACTGTCTACGACGATAGCTCCCCAAGGCTTGCCCTCTACTCTTACTGGGATGCCATAAAGCGAACGTGCAGTAGAGCGCTCCTTTTTTAGCCACTCCACCTTCACAAATGTTTCTTCGGCATAGCGGCGATAATCTTCGTCCGAAGGGGTAGCGGTCGGGGAAACGTCAGGCAAGTGCTCTCGCTTGATTGACACATTCGATGAGAAGGCAAAGCCTGCGACTCCTTCGAATTCGCCATCATCTGGAGCGCGGAAGACAACAGACGACTTTTGGGTTAGAAAGCCAGAGCGCAGAAAGGGAACCAAATGTTCACCATAGGGCGATAAGTTTGGTCTATGGCGTCGGAAGCACCACCTCTGAAACCTAAAAAGCGTAATGCGGTCG
>DHWW01000137.1:5517-10819 GCA_002413385.1 Granulicella sp. UBA5172 | reverse complement strand
AGATGTGTATAAGAGAGGTGTTTGTGCATCATGCGGTGGACCGCTTTTTCTTCTTCTGGGACGACACGCCACATCCTACGGAGCGTTGGGTGGGGGAAGATCTGCGCAGGCTGCAGTATGGCTTTTTGAGCCTGTGTGGGTTGATGGGGCTGGCGCTGATGCTGCGGCGGCGGGTAAGCGGGGCGGGATTGTTTGCGCTGTGCTTTGTGCTGGTGCCAATACCGTACTATCTGGTGACGGTGCAGGCGCGGTTTCGGCATCCGATCGAGCCGCTGATTGCGATTCTTGGGGTGTATCTGTTTCGGTCGACGGGAGCTGGTTTGGATGAGGGGCTACCCCCGCGGCTTGAGGAGTTGCATGGTTGATTCGGGCGCCTTCGAGGAAGATGCAGGCTTGACGGGGAGAGCGAGCGGGCTTCGGTTCAGCGCGCCGTGGATGATCTTCTGGGTGGGGTTTGGGCTGCGCGTTGCCGTGATTTTGATTGGGCATACGTACAAGGTGCGGACGGACCAGGCGAATTTCAATTTTGGATTTGAGGCGGGACGGATTGCACGGTCGGTGGCGACGGGGCATGGGTATGCGAATCCGTTCAATGGGGTGTCGGGGCCGACGGCGTGGCTGACGCCGCTGTATCCGCTGCTGATGGCGGCGGCGTTCAAGCTGTTTGGGGTGTACTCGCGCGGGGCGGCGCTGGCGCTGCTGGTGGCGGACAGCGCGTTTTCGGCGGCGGTGGCTCCGGCGGTGTATGAGATTGCGGAGCGGTGCTTCGATGCGCGGGGGATCGCTCGGAGGGGGTCGAAGTACGCGGCTCCGGTGGCGTTGTGGTCGGCTTGGTTGTGGGCGGTGTATCCGGCGGCGTTGCAGTATGCGGTGCATTGGATTTGGGAGATGTCGCTTACGGTGTGTTTGTTTTCGTGGGCGATTGTGGTGGCGCTGCGGCTGCGGGGGGTGGGGGAAGATGTTGGAGATTCTGCGAATCCCACCCACGACGATAGGACTGTCGTGAATGGGGCACCCCATGGACTGGAAGAGCAGGGCCCGGGGCTAAAGCCCCTGTTGGGCGGGATTGATGAAATGCGAGGGCTGAAGCCCTCGCCTAATCCGGAAAGACATGAGCTGAAGCCCTCGCCTCATACGGAAAGACAAGGGCGGAAGCTTGGTTTGTGGGCGGTGTTGGGGGTGTTGTGGGGGTTGATTGCGCTGTCGAATGCTTCGTTGCTGCTTTGTTTGCCGGCGATGATGGTTTGGGTGGCTTGGCCGGAGTTGCGGCGGTGGCGGATTTCGTTGCGGATGGTTGGGGGCGCGGCGTTGACGTGCGTGATGTTTGCGGTGGTGCTGGCTCCGTGGGTGATGAGGAATGAGCGGGTGCTGCATGCGCTGGTGCTGACGCGGAGTAATTTTGGCGTGGAGCTGTATGAGTCGACGCTGGAGAGGAATGATGGGTTTCCGTGGGGGACGACGCTGCCGCTGTGGGCGGGCGATCCGGTGTTCAAGGAATTTGTGCGGGTGGGTGAGGTGAGGTTCGCGAAGATGCGCGGCGATGAGGCGAAGGAGCGGATTCGCGCGCGGCCGGGGAGAACGGCGAAGTGGACGCTGGACCGGTTTCTGTTCTTCTGGGATGGGACGCCGCATCCGGCCAATGGCAAACCGGTGCAGGAGTATCTGCGGCAGCTGAGTTATTGCTTTTTGAGTGTGTGCGGTTTGCTTGGGCTTGGGCTTGCGCTGATGCTGCGGCTCCACCCCAACGGGCAAAGAACGCCCGCTGGGGACCCCGGGCGGCGCGTGGAGGGTGCTGGGTTGATCGCGCTGATTTTTCTGCTGCTGCCGCTGCCGTACTATCTGGTAACGGTGCAGCCGCGGTTTCGGCATCCGATGGAGCCGCTGATTGCGGTGCTGGCGGTGGTGCTTTTCCGCAGCACAGGGATTAGGGAACAGGGATTAGGGATGAGGAGAGACGATGCAGAGGCGTGAGGTTTTAGTAACGGGGGCGTCGGGATTTTTTGGCGGCGTGTTGAAGCGACGGTTGCTGGCGGAGGGGTTCGCGGTAACGAATATTGACCTGGTGCGGGATGAGGATGTCGATGATGCGCTGACGAGTGTGCAGGGGGATATTCGCGATGCTGCGTTGTTGGCGGAGACGTTTGCCGAGCACAAGTTTGAGGCGGTGTTTCATTGCGCGGCGATGCTGGCGCACGATGTGAAGGACGATACGCTGCTGTGGACGTCGAATGTGGATGGAACGCGGCTGGTGGCTGAGGCTGCGGTGGCTGCGGGTGTTACGAGGTTCGTGAATCTTTCGTCGAACTGTTTGTGGGCCGAGGGGTTTGGGCGGCCAGTGACGGAGGCGGATGTGCCAGCTCCGGTGGAGTTGTATGGGCGGTCGAAACTGCAGGCGGAGAAGGAACTGGAGATGTTGCGGGAGAAGCATCCGGAGTTGCGGGTGGTGACGCTGCGATGTCCGACGATTTATTGATAGTGGGCGGCTGGGGCTGCTGGCGATTCTGTTTGAGTTTATTGAGGATGGGAAAAAAGTTTGGGTGGTTGGGGATGGATCGAGCCGGTATCAATTCATTTATGCGCAGGATCTGGCTACGGCTTGCTTGCTTTGTTTGAAGTATGAGGAGTCGAATTTATTTCATATTGGCTCGCAGGATGTGCCGACGATGCGCGGGATGTATGAGAGCGTGATTCGCGCGGCGGGGAGTGGGTCGCGGGTGGCGTCGCTGCCGCGGAGGACGACGGTGGCGCTGATGCAGTTGGCGCATCGGCTGGGGGTGTCGCCGCTGGGGCCGTATCACTACCGGATGATTGCGGAGAGTTTTGTGGTTTGATACGCAGAGGATTCGGAGGGAGCTGGGGTGGGTGCCGACGCTGACCAACGAAGAGATGATGCTGCGGGCGTTTTCGTACTACAGCGAGAATCGGAGAGCGATTCATGCGCGGACGGATGTGTCGGCACATTCGAAGGCGGCGCCGATGGGGATTATTCGGTTGTTGAAGTGGATGTCTTAAGAGCAGAGGGTAGAGTGTAGAGGATGGAGAGGTGCAGATGAGTCCGACGATATTGGTGCAGCGGTTGGTGGCTTCGGCGCAGATGCCGCGGTATGCGCATGCGGGAGCTTATGGAGATTTGGCGGCGGACTTGTTTGCTGCGGAGGCGGCGACGCTGGCTCCGGTGGGGCAGCCGGGGTCGACGCAGGCGGTGAGGACGGGGTTGGCGATGGAGCTGCCGTCGACGCATGGGGCGCTGGTGGAGGACCGGTCGGGGTTGGCGATACGCGGGATTACGACACTGGCGGGGGTGATCGATCCGGGGTATCGCGGGGAGTTGAAGATTGTGCTGACGAATTTGACGAGCGAGCCGCAGATGGTTGCGCCGGGACATCGGATTGCGCAGTTGCGGATTGTGGAGAGAATTCAGGCGGTGTTTGAAGAGACGGACATGCTGGCGGAGACGCCGCGCGGGGTGGCGGGGTTCGGATCGACGGGCGTGTAGGGGAGGTGTCCGGTTGGATGGTGGCGCTGCGGGGAGGGCACTCTATACTAGTTATAGATGCCTGAGGAACCCTACCAACCCACGGATGCTGAGCGAGAGGTTGTTCGCTCTCCGGCGGCTGTAGCGATGGGGAGTTCCGGTGCTCTGCTGGCTCCGACACCGGGCGGCAAGGGTCGCGGCGCGTTTCGCAGCGACCAGGTGTGGAGCTACTTTGGGCCGGCGTTTGTGGCGTCGGTAGCGTATATCGATCCGGGAAATTTTTCGACCAACATCCTGGGCGGCAGCCAGTTTGGGTACCGCCTGCTGTGGGTGCTGCTGTGGTCGAATGCGATGGCGATCCTGATCCAGTACCTGGCGGCGAAGCTGGGGATTGTGACGGGGCTGACGCTGCCGCAGAATTGCCGGAAGCATTTTTCGAGGCGAGCGAGCGTGTCGTTGTGGCTGTGCGCGGAGGTGTCCGCGGTGGCGACGGACATGGCGGAGTTTCTGGGCGCGGCAATGGGGCTGGATCTGCTGATTGGGCCGGCGCTGATGGCGCATGGGTTCACGCTGACGGGTGGGCTGTTTTTTTCGGCTGGGATTGCGACGGTAGCGGTGTTTGTGATTCTGGCGCTGGATCTGGCGGGGTTTCAATGGCTGGAGCGCGGGATCATGGCGTTCGTCGGCGTGATCGGATTGTGCTACGGGTTTGAGGTTTTCCTGGTGCATCCGGACTGGCACCGGGCGTTTGTGGCGGCGGTGCTGCCGACGTTCGATACGCATGGGGCGCTGGCGCTGCGGGGCAGTGCGTATGCGGCGGTGGCGATGCTGGGAGCGACGGTGATGCCGCATGTGATCTATCTGCATTCGGCGCTGGTGCAGCCGCGGTTGAATGAGCTTTCGCCGAAGGTGGGGCAGCCGAAGCCGGGGATTCTGAAGCAGTATCTGCGGTTCGAGCTGGTGGATGTGTTTGTTGCGATGAACGGCGCGTGGCTGATCAACTCGGCGATGATTGTGGTGGCAGCGGCGGTGATGTTCCATGGGCCGACGTACTCGCCGACGATTCAGGACGCGTATCACACGCTGGGGCCGCTGCTGGGGCGGGGAGCGGCGGTGGTGTTCGCGGTAGCGCTGCTGTGCTCGGGGCTGTCGAGTTCGACGGTGGGCGTGATGGCGGGGCAGGTGATTATCGAAGGGTTCCTCAATATCAGGTTCCCGATTTTTTTGCGGAGATTTATCACGGTGGTTCCGGCGCTGATCGTGATTGGGGTTGGCGCGGATGCGCTGAAGATTCTGAATGGCTCGCAGGTGCTGCTGAGCTTTACGCTGCCGGCGGCGCTGATTCCGCTGCTGCTGCTAACCAATCGTACGGCGGTGATGGGAGACTTCTGCAGCGCGAAGCACACGCGGGTGGCGGGGTGGACGGTGGCAGCGATTATTGTTGGGTTGAATGTGGTGCTGCTGGTGCAGCTGGCGGTGGCTTAAGAAGAAGAGTGGGTTGCAGGAAGAAGGGCTCGCCGTGACGGCGAGCCCTTCTTCAGGTAGCGGTCCGACAGAGAGCTAGTTGGGGCGGCCGTTTCCGTTGTTTGGATTAGGACGGGCCGCTTGCTGCTGCCGGGGTGCTGGCTGGGGGCTCGTTTGCGGACGTGCCTGCGGACGCTGCTGCACGGGTTGGCGCTGCTGCTGGGGTTGTTGTTGCTGACGCTGCTGCTGCTGGGCTTGCTGTTGCTGACGCTGCTGCTGTTGGCGCTGCTGCTGCTGGGCTTGTTGTTGCTGGGCTTGCTGTTGCTGGCGCTGCTGCTGGGGTTGCTGTTGCTGGCGCTGCTG
>DHWW01000137.1:0-5421 GCA_002413385.1 Granulicella sp. UBA5172 | reverse complement strand
TGCTGGGGTTGCTGTTGTTGACGTTGCTGCTGTTGCTGCGGTTGTGCCTGTTGTTGCTGCTGACCTGGTTGTTGGCGCTGCTGCTGTTGCTGGTGCTGCAACTGTTGACGGACGGCGGCGGGCGGGGCAGCGATCGGGCGGTTGATGGCGAGGGGACGCTGTGCTACAGGCTGGGCGGGCCGTCCGTGGTTGGCGGAGTAGAACTGCTGCCTGTTCTGCGCGGCCTGTTGCGCAAACTGGTGCTGTTCGGCGAGGGGTGCGGTGTGGGACTCGCGACGGGCGGCGAGCTCGGAGGGTCTTGGCTGCATGTTGATGCCGCCGCGGCCGCCGTTGTAGCTGACGCGGTCTGAGGAACGGCCATCGTAGTGCCGGTTGTCGTAGACGACTTCGCGATCGTAGTCATGACCACCGCGGCCCACGTTGGTGACGGCTCGGTTGTAGTAGAAGTCGTTGCCGTTCCAGTAGCCACCGAAGAAGCCGATGCCGATGTAGCCGAAGCCATAGTCGATGCCACCGTAGTAGCCGACGTGGGGGCCCCAGTAGCCGGGATAGAAGCCGTAGCGACTGCCGTAGTAGCCCCAGTAGGGAGGGGTCCAAAGGGCACCATAGTAGGGGGGCGGGCACCAGGCGCCGGGAACCCAGTAGTAGCCGCCATCACCCCAGGCCCAGTAGCCGGGGGTCCACATGTAGTTGGGATCGGGCGCGGGAGGCTGATCGTAGTAGGGCAGGGGCGGAGGCGGCTGATCGGCATAGTACTCGGGTGCGTAGTCCTGATCGTCGTAGTCCTGATTGTTGTCGCCCTGATTGTTGTAGTCCTGATTGTTGTAGCCCTGGACAATGGGGGCGGGTTGCTGCTGGCCCTGATAGTTTTCGCCCTGCTGCTGCGGGGTGTAGGAGGCGTTGGTGTCGAGAACCTGGGTGGGTTGAGCGGTTGCGGGGGCGAGATTGCCGTCGGTGGCATCGCCTCCGGTGCCGTTGTTGACGGCTGCGGTGGTGGATGCCTGGCTGGAGCTGCTCTTGCAACCCATGGTGCTGAAGGCGAGAAACGCGGCGAGGCTGGTGAGGCTCAGCACGCGCAAACCGGATCTTGCGAAGGAATGTTTCGTCATGGTCGTACAAACTCCCGGGGCCTGGTGGATTTGCTGAATCAGGCTCTACGCATAGAGATGAGATGCAGGTTGTTGCCCCGGAGGCCATATTCGTAACCATTTGGGGGATGAGGGGTGCATGAGAGCCAAAGCAGTGATGGCAGGGGTAAAATTCAAGTATGCCGGACAGCGTTCCGCTAATGCGATCTTTTTTGTCGGTGATTCGCTCACCGAGGGTGAGGCGCTTTCGCCGGGGCCGCCGCGACCGCGGGCGTTCCTGTTAGGGCCACGATTTTCCTTGCAGAAGTAGATTTTCAGCGCGCGGCTACGCGTCGCGCTGCTGCGGTCCCAGGACACTCCCCAGCCAATAGGAGACGATACGCCATGCCGAATACCAAGCACCCTGATAGCTTCAACGCCGCTGCCACGCTGAAGAGCGGGGCACAGACTGTGAATTATTTCAAACTAAGCGCGCTGGAGGGCGTGAATCTCGCGCGGCTGCCGTACTCGCTGCGGATTTTGCTGGAGAACCTGCTGCGCTGTGAGGACGGCAAGACCGTGACTGCGGATGATATTCGCTTTCTCGCGAAATGGGACCCGAAGGCTGAGCCGTCGCGGGAGATTGCGTACATGCCGGCTCGCGTGCTGATGCAGGACTTTACGGGTGTGCCCGCGGTGGTGGATTTAGCGGCAATGCGCGATGCGATGAAGGTCCTCGGCGGACGGCCAGAGGACATCGAGAAGATTAATCCACTGGTACCCGCCGAGTTGGTGATCGACCACTCGGTGCAGGTGGATGAGTACGGCAGCGCGAATGCGTATGACTTGAATGCGGCGCTGGAGTTTACCCGCAATCGCGAGCGGTATGCGTTTCTGAAGTGGGGACAGACGGCGTTCCATAATTTTTCGGCAGTGCCGCCGGGGATGGGAATTTGTCACCAGGTGAACCTGGAGTATCTGGCTCGCGTGACGTTCACGAAGACGGAAGAGGATGGAAGCGTGACGGCGTATCCGGACACGCTGGTGGGCACGGATTCGCATACGACGATGATCAATGGATTGGGCGTGCTGGGATGGGGCGTCGGCGGGATTGAGGCAGAGGCCGCGATGCTGGGACAGCCGGTGAGCATGCTGGTGCCGCAGGTGGTTGGGTTCCGGATGGAAGGCAAGTTGAAGGAAGGAACTACAGCGACGGACCTGGTGCTGACGGTGGTTGAAATGCTGCGCAAGCTGGGCGTCGTGGGCAAGTTTGTGGAGTTTTACGGGCCGGGCATCAGCGAGCTGCCGCTGGCGGATCGAGCGACGATTGCGAACATGGCGCCGGAGTATGGAGCGACGTGCGGCATCTTCCCGGTGGACGCGGAGACACTGAAGTATCTTCGGCTGACGGGACGGACCGACGAGCAGATTGCGCTGGTGGAGGCTTACTACCGTGCGCAGGGGTTGTTCCATACGGCGGGAGCTCCGGAGGCCGAGTATAGCGCGACGCTGTCGCTGGATTTGAACACGGTGGAGCCGAGCGTGGCGGGGCCGAAGCGTCCGCAGGATCGCGTGCTGCTGTCGAAGACGCCGGCGAGCTTTGCGTCAAAACTGCCGGAGCTGCAGGGGCCGAATGCGAACAAGGGCGTGGTGCGGCAGATGGTGCGCTGGGAGGGCGAGGGCGGTCATGCGTCGAAGAACGGCGACCTGTCGAGCTCGGTGGGCGTGATGGAGGCTCCGGCGAAGAACAGCGACGTGGAGCGGATGCACTCGGTGGAGGCGCGGTTCGGCGTGAATCCGGATAAGTACCTTACGGATGGATCGATTGTGATTGCGGCGATTACGAGCTGCACAAACACGAGCAATCCGTATGTGATGGTGGCGGCGGGATTGCTGGCGAAGAAGGCTGTTGAAGCCGGGTTGACGACGCCGCCGTGGGTGAAGACGTCGCTGGCGCCGGGATCGCGCGTGGTGACGGATTACTATACGCGGGCGGGGCTGTTGAAGTATCTGGATGCGCTGCGGTTCAATGTGGTGGGGTATGGATGCACGACGTGCATTGGGAACTCGGGGCCACTGCCGACGGATGTGTCGAAGGCGATTGAGGAGCATGGTCTGGTTGCGGTGTCGGTGCTGAGCGGCAACCGGAATTTTGAGGGAAGGATTTCTCCGGAGGTGCGGGCGAATTATCTAATGAGTCCTCCGCTGGTGGTGGCGTATGCGCTGGCTGGGCACATCTCGCATGACTTCGAGAAGGACTCGCTGGGCAAGGGCAAGGATGGCAAGCCGGTGTATCTGCGGGACATCTGGCCGTCGCAGAAAGAGGTGTCGGATACGGTGGCGAGCTGCATCGATTCGACGATGTTCCGGAAACAGTATGCGACGGTGAGCGATGGCGATGCGAACTGGCAGAACCTGAAGTTCCCGCTGGGCGAGACGTATGGATGGGAGCCGGATTCGACGTATATCCGGAAGGCTCCGTACTTTGATGGCATGCCTGCTACGCCGGCGGAGGTGAAGGACCTTGCCGATGCGCGGGTGCTCGCGGTGCTGGGCGATTCGGTGACGACGGACCATATTTCTCCGGCGGGATCGATCAAGCTGAATGGGCCTGCGGGAAAGTATTTGATCGAGCATGGGGTGAAGGCTAGCGACTTTAATTCGTATGGTTCGCGGCGCGGAAATCATGAGGTGATGGTGCGCGGGACGTTCGCGAATGTGCGGCTGCGGAACAAGTTGGCACCGGGTACGGAGGGCGGCGTGACGCGGTTGCTGCCTGAGGGTACGGGGATGTCGATCTATGACGCGAGCGTGGAGTATGCGAAGCGCGGGACTCCGCTGGCGATTCTTGCCGGTAAGGAATATGGGTCGGGGTCGTCGCGCGACTGGGCTGCAAAGGGACCGTGTTTGCTGGGGATTCGGTTTGTGATTGCGGAGAGCTATGAGCGCATTCACCGGTCGAACCTGGTGGGGATGGGGATTTTGCCGCTGCAGTTTGAGGCGGGCGCGAGCGTTGAGTCGGTTGGGTTGACGGGCGAGGAGACGTTCACGCTGGGCACTTCTGCGGGGCAGCTTAAGATCATGCTGGACTCGAAGTTTGAGGGCGGCAAGACGCTGACTGTGGTTGCGACGGCGGCGGATGGGACGAAGAAGGAGTTTCCTGTGACGGTGAGGATCGACACGCCGCAGGAGATTCTGTACTACCAGCACGGCGGGATTCTGCAGTACGTGTTGCGGCAGTTGGCTGGTAAGGCGTAGGTCTTTAGGACGGAAATGAGCAAATGGCGGGCCTCAAGTTGGGCTCGCCATTTCTTTCTGCCGTAGCATGGAAGTTGATGGCGATGATGACGATGGAACGGACGATGTATCTGCCGGAGATTCTTGCGCATACCCGCGGGGTGGTGGCGGAGCGGAAGGCTGGCGCGGATTTGCGGGCGATGGAGCTGGCGGCGGCGGCGCATGAACCGCGTGGATTTGCGCGGGCGTTGCGGGCGAAGGCTCTCGCAGGGCCNNGCAGTTGGAGGCGGGTGGGGCTGCGGTGTTGAGTGTGCTGACGGATGAGAAGTTCTTCCAGGGGTCGCTGGAGAATCTGCGGCGGGCGAGCGCTGCGGTCGGGATTCCTTGCCTGCGAAAAGATTTTATGGTGGATGAGTTTCAGGTGCTGGAGGCGCGGGCGAACTGCGCGGATGCGATTTTGCTGATCGTGGCGGCGCTGACGGATGCGGAGTTGCGGACGTTGCGGGATGCGGCGAAGGCGCGGGGGTTGGATGTGTTGTGCGAGGTGCATGATGCGGAGGAGTTGGATCGGGCGCTGGGGTTGGACTGCGAATGTGTGGGCGTGAATAGCCGCGATCTGCGGACGTTTGAGGTGTCGCTGGAGCGTGCTTGCGAGCTGGCGGCGAAGCTGCCGAAGAGTGCGGTGCGGGTGGCGGAGAGTGGGATTCATACGGCGGCGGATATGCAGCGGCTGCGTGCGGCGGGGTATGAGGCGTTTTTGATTGGGGAGTCGCTGATGCGGCAAGCGCATCCGGGTGAGGCGCTGGCGCGGCTGCTTCGGGAAGCGGCGAAGTAGCACTTATGTTTATCAAGATCTGCGCCAATACGAATCTTGAGGACGCTCGGCTTGCGGCGGAGTTGGGCGCGGACGCGGTGGGGTTTGTGTTTGCGAAGAGCAAGCGGCAGGTGACCACAGAGGCGGTTGCCGAGATCATCGCCGGCCTGCCCGTTGGGGTGGAGAAGGTGGGGGTGTTTGATCTTGCCGATGCGGTGGAGATTGAAGGCGTTGTGGTGAGTGCCGGACTGAGCGTGGTGCAGTTGCATGGGGCGTTCGATGCGTCGAGGGTGCGGGCGCTGG
>DHWW01000071.1 GCA_002413385.1 Granulicella sp. UBA5172 | reverse complement strand
CTACGAATATTTGTGGGAGCCGCGTGAGCAAGGAGGCGGGATATCCGAACAAACGCAGATGCCGATCTTTCCAGACGGTGGGGTTCGATACTCGTTTTAGAAAGGTGTTCTTATTGAGTTGGTCGATTCATGGACGAGAAGTAGCCATCAGGGCCGGAAGTCCACCAACCCGCCGCATCTTCGAAAATAACTCCTTGAAGGAGTTGGCAGAGAGCATCCACACGCAGGGCGTTCTGTCGTTCTTGCTAGTGCGGTCTCTCAACGAGCAAGGCTTCGAGAGCGTGGCCGGGGCGAGGCGTTGCTGGCCGCGCCGGTGGAGTCCGGTCCGGACCCGAGCGAGGTTGTGCTGGTCGAAGTCCTGGCCCTGCGATCGCTGCTTCTCAATCGTAATACGCCCGCAGTTATCGCAGGCGTATTACTGTTTGAGCCACCACTTCCGCTTCCTCCGCAGCCTATGGTTCCTGCGGAGGCGACTATGAATAGTCGAAACAAAAAACGTACCCCTTACTGGCCTCTTGGCCGAAGATATCGTCGACGAGGATGCTCTGTAAGCGTGGATCGCTGGCCGTCTTGANNGATCATCAACTGGCTGAAGGTACGGCGGAACACGGTGCTAGCTAGGCAATAAAAAGCTGCGCCCCGTACACTGGCGACATGGCCGCTGAGTCTCAAACCGCCAAAGTGTGCGCCCTTATGTCTTTGCTCGTGCGGGCAATGGTGAGCAACCCGGATGCTGTTCACGTGTCTTCCGAGCTTTCGTCAAGTGGATCCACGATTATTCGGATCAAGGCTGCCCAAGGACAGGACACGGGCAAGCTGATCGGCAAGCAGGGTCGTACCGCCCGCTCGCTGCGGGTCATCTTTCAAGCCATTGCCAAAGAGCAAGGGCAGCAGCACTACCAGTTCGACATCGACGGTGCGCCCATCGAAGGATCAGCACAGTCTCCGGACGCCTAGCGTAACGGACTTTACACCACACCGACGCATCTGGACTCGCCTCAAGTATCCCATCCATAGTTGGCTGGTTTGACAGACGCACAGCAATGCGCCAAGTTGCACTGAATGCTACTCGCGGCAGCTACTCGCTCCGGGAAGCGCTGCTTAAAGAGCAGTGCGGGTATCAAGCTGACACCATGTGACCGCCTCCATTCGTAAACGGGTGTTTCCGGAAAGTTCACCTCAGCAGAGACCCGGAAACTCAATCTTTCCGATATGGCAACTGGAGTATTGTTGATGTCCGTCGACATCCGCAGGTATTGGGCTACAGGTATACATGCGATTGAGGGAGGGATATGGTTGGCACTTTTGATGTGGAGACCTCGTTTGCGAATCGTGGAGTAGCCAGAGCCTTCGAAGAAGCGTCAGGCGCCGCGATAGAACTGTACCCGGTGCGATAAGGCAGTCCACAACCCGGGAGCTGCCTCCACCGATGATCAACTGTAGAATCAGACAGATAGGTCAAGCGGAAGGTAAATCCTGTTGGGCGTCATAATAAAACAACCCGCGACCATAGGGATCAAAGGCGGTGGCATCAAATGCTTAGGGTGATAAGTGCGTTTTCGTCATAAACCGCGGTGATTTGCATCTAGAGATGGGAGATGAACCTCCCAAACGACTATTTCATTTCGCGCATCGGCGATTTCGCGTCCAGCCGACGAATCAAGCTGGGGGCGAACCCTGGTCACAAACTGCTCGAAGTTTCCGAGACCGCCCGGCTTTTCAGCAAGTTCGTGTCGGCGCGTCTCAGGCCGGGCGAACTTGCCGCAATGTATGGTCCGCCGTCTGACTGCAAGGGAAAAGTTGGTGGATGAAGAAAGTCTGCGTCAATGTATCCGGCCTGTTTGTGGAGATGTGTCTCCTGGCCATGATGAGATACGCCGCGTACCTATCCTTCGAAACGCCTCGGCTGTGTAAGAGCCATTTCAGTAATCAGGTTTCAGGTACGCCGGAGTCTCGGAGCGTTGATCTTAGCTTTGGCCTACATGGTTGCTCTCGCGCTCTTCCTCTCGTTTGTTCATTCGTCCGCTTCCCAGATCTCCGTATTTCGGTTGCTCGGGGTGGGGTTCCGCAACCATCTCTTAGCCGGAAATAACGAGATATGTCAGTGGCGGAAGCCTAAATCTCAGAAGCGAGATGTGGACCAGCCGATAATGCGCGCCGCAAACCGAGGCAGGTTCGGGACTACTACCTTTTCTTGATTGCCAAGCTCTTCTTTGCGACGGACTTCTTCGCTGCGACCTTCACGGCGCGCCTCTTCACTGCTGCTGCCTTGACGGCCCGCTTCTTGACCGCGTGCTTCTTTATGGCTGAGGCCTTTGCAGGGGCCTTCTTCGCGGAACCTTTCTTCGCGCTTGCGGCCGATGCTGCGAGCAGAGATATCAACGCCGTTCCGATGGGCGAGCCGAGGCCGGTGCAGGCGTCCCAGCCGGGGCCTGCGGCGAAGGCCCCATTGTTGCCGGAGGTGATGTCATGGAACGCAGACGTGGCTTTCGCGGTATAGATGACGGGCTGGAGGAATCCGGCCGTTGTCTTGTTCTGCGCATTGTTGAGGGCGATCAAGCCGGCCCAGAGCGGCGCTACGGCGCTGGTGCCTCCGATGACCATGGTCTGTCCGTCGACGCGTACGCTATAGCCGGTGGAGGGGTCGGNNTTCCAGACGACCTCGGAGGTGATGGTCGAGCCGGAGCCGATCAGCTTGGTTCCTCCGCAGGCAAGCACGTGCGGACTGGAGGCCGGGAAGTCGACGTGGTTTTGGCCATCGGTGACGCCATCGCTCGAGCCGTTGTCTCCGGCGGCGACGGTGATGGTGATGCCGAGTGCGGCGGCGGACTGGCAGGCGTCCGTCGAGCGCGGTCATGGATTGCTGGGTCCAGGTGGATTCTGCGCCACCCCAGCTGATGGAGATGACGCTTGGCTTGTTCGTAGTGTCGTGGACGGCGGTTGAGATGGCGTCGGTGAATCCCTGATCGGTGTTGGGCGTGAAGTAGACGACGATCTTTGCACCGGGGGCAACGGCGGCGGCGACCTCGATGTCGAGCATGACTTCACCGTCGGCGCTATTGGCGTTCGAGGGCGCGTTCTTGCCCTTGTCTACAGAGACGGCGGACACTGTTGGCGCTGTCTGGCCGAGAGTCTTGAAATAGGCGGTGATGTCGGCGGCGCGGAAACCTCCACCAAGCTCGATGATGCCGATGGTTTGGCCTGCGGCGGTGGCGCCGGCGGGGAACTGGTAGAACTGGCCGACCTGGACCGGCGTGTAGGAGATGTTGGCGGACGCAACGGCTTCAGGCTCCTTGCCGGACTCGCGTGGGGAGGCTTTGGCGACGCGAAAGTGGGGGTGCGCCTGCGGGCGGTTATCGAGACCGAGGATGGCAACGACGATCTTCGACAGGCTGGCGGGAAGATGGATGCCACCCTGGCGGATCCGGTAGGTTGCGCCGTCCACGGTGGCGTGTTTGAGCTCGACGCCGAAGGCCTTCTGCATGGCGGCGACAGAGCCGGTCAGGAGGACGGTACGGCGCTCGGGCTTGAGTGTGTCCTTCTCGACGGTGAGACTGAACTCTTTGGCGAAGGCGTGGATCTGTTTGAGGTCGGCGGTATCTGCGGCGTATTTTCGTGTGTACTCGGCACGGGTGACGCGATCTTTGCCCAGACGCCTGGGGTCGAGGGGATTCTTGCGCCTTACGATGACGGACACGGTGAGCTTGCCGGTTGCGGCCTTCTCGGCTGGGATGTGGAAGGGCGCCTTCTCGCTGCCTGCGAGCAACTGTCGCTGTTCCGTGGAAAAGCTCGATGGTTTGCTGCCGGGTTTCTTTTGGGGAGCCATGGATAGCCTCGTTTTCGATGGAAGTAGGATTGCGTAAGTCGCAGGGCGGGGGCGACGCTCGTTTTCTCAAATGATGATAACTCCTGGTCTGAACTCGCGAGGGCCGAGGTTTTGCCGGACGTGCCGTCTGAATTTGCTTTGCGCAAGGTTTTATAGGCGAACAGCGGAGACGGCCCCAAACCCCTACCGGGCACTCTGGGGCCTCACCGCACAGAATGCTGGATACAATCAATTCCGCCACCCAGTACAACGATATGCCGCCACCGAATGCAACGTTATGCCGCCGCTGATTTGATCGAAGGCCTGGGCTGTCCAGAGTCTCATCCGCGCCGAAGGCGTGTGCGGGAAATTCGAACTTGCTGAAAACACCCCGTTTCCCGGGAACTTCATTTTGGAAATGCCTATAAGGCGGCACTACTTCCAGATCGCCGACGATCCAGGAGCAACTCGGAATTCAATTACCGAATCAGGCCGAGCTATCTCGGTAGTTTCGGTCGTGTCACAACNNGAGCTTGATCTGCTGGGTCCGTTTCGGGCGTAGATCGCATGGCGCCGATAATTTCACCCTGTCTCGCGTCGCATGTTCCACGCAGGTGATCGGAGTTACCCTCTGCACTGCGCAAAAAAAAGCTAGTTAACGGCTGTAATTCTGCGCGTACATGTCGTGCGGTAGCCCCAGGGAACGAGAGCGGCGGGCCAGGGCATAGGCCGCGTCCCGGTCCATGCGCCCACCGATGGAAATCAGGTACGGAGCGTGCCCGCTGGGGGTGAAGACCACCGGCTCCAGTTCCGGATGGGTACGTGCGAGGCCGGAGACCTTCTTCTCCGCGTCCGTCCTGCGGTTGTAGGTGAAGGTGATCACGCGCCAGTCGGCGCGGGAGCCAGCCGATGCGGGGAGGCTCACGCGCGGCAAATTCGCGGCGACGGGCTTGGGCGCAGGGTTGGTCAAGATCTGCTTCTGCGATTGCACGGCTAGTTGCGAAACGGCAGTAGCCTGCTCGGCTTTGTGCCGATGCGCACCCCATGCGTGCGCAAGTACCCATGTGGAAAGAAGCAGGAGAAGAGCAACAATGCCGGCGCCGAGCCAGGCGGGAGCGCAGCGAGAAGCTCTGATCTTCGCCCCAGGTATTTTTGTCGCCCCAGGTATTTTTGCGGGCGGTTGCGCCGGCAAATCCCGCGTGTCGGTCCCGATTGAGTCGAGGGAGAGGAAGCTGCGCCTCCGGCTGCATAGAAGGCTTGGCTGCAGCACTCGGAGCTTTCGGCTCGGCTACGGCTGTCGTTGCCGGAGCAGCATTCACCGATTCCGGCGCTGTAGGTTGATTCGAACCAAACTGGCGTCCGAGAGCGGCCCTGATGTTCTCCAGTCCCCATGTGCCATCGAGTCCTTTGCGGATGATCTGGCCGAATGGCGGAGGTATGGCGGAATCGGGAATGCCCTCGACCGATTCCCGTTGAGTAAGCCCCTGGAGGAGCACGGTTGCGAGATCGCGCACGTCGCGCTGCTTGGCGGCGCGGCCTTCCTCACCCTCCGGCGCTTCGCGGATGCAGTCGCCGCGCAGCTTGACCACGCTGCTGATGGCAAAGATATTGCGCGGCTCGATGTGCTCGTGAATGAAGCCATGGGTGTGCAGCACATCGAGCGCTGCCACCAGGCTGGATGCCAGCTGCGCCACATCCTTGACAGTCAGATGGCCTTGGTCAAGGACCTCGGCCAGATTCGCGTCCACCTTCTCGAAGACTGCATAGACTACCGGGCGGCCATCGAGCTCGGTCTGGCCGAAGCGCTCGAACTTGAGGAAGTTCGGATGGCTCAACGCCTCCACGCAACGCCAACGGGCAAGAATCTCCTCCTCATCGAAGTGGCACTCGATGAGGCGCACCACCGTTGGCTCGCCATTGGGGCCGGCGGTGGAGAAGAACGCGCTGCGGCCCTCGGGCATCAGAAGCTTTCGTAAGGGGAAAGCGCCGTCGATGGTGACGCCTTCATAGTCGGTCCATAGCTGCATATATCAAGTCCTCCATGGGGAGTGGGGTCAAGCCAGGAATGCCGAAAGGGCGACTTACACAACCAAGCCAGCGAGCCGCGGGTGCTTACGCAGCGGCTCTTGTTGTCACAGTCATTATCGCAAACAATGGCGCGCGGAATCCCGGAAAGACATCACTCCTTGAATCCGGGGAGCAGAACGCGCCGCCCGGGAAAGGACGTTGGGCGTATTACGGGCAAACAGGACAAAACAGAAAGGCGGGCGTTGAATCTTGGCTCTAGCGGATAACTGTGCTCCGCCCTGCCGAAGGCCGGAGTGCCGCTTCTATATACATGAGTGTTATGAGGAACGCCTTGAAAGTCGGCTTTTGGGCAAGTTCGATTCTCAGCTGTTGAGAACGGGCCCTTGCGCAAACTGAGCAACTCATGGTCTTGCCCTTAGTCGTGACGAGTGGATCCGGGTTATAGAGAATCCGGAAGCGATTGTTGAATCAGACAGATAGATCGAGCGGAAGGTAAACTCTTCTAGGCGTCACAATGAGATAACCCGCGACCCTGCGGCTACTTCAACGAC
>DHWW01000007.1 GCA_002413385.1 Granulicella sp. UBA5172 | reverse complement strand
CTGATCGCCGCGCTCGCCGCCAACGGCAACACCATCACCGTCGACGACGCCCGCTACTTCGCCAACTTCGCGCATCTCCACTACAACGGCATGGACGTCATGGCCCCCTTCTGGATCGACTCGCAGATCATCATCCCGCACAGCGGCGGCCGCCACCTGCTCGTCCCCGCCGCGCAGGCCGAGTACGAATGGCACATCCGCGGTCCCCTCATCAACGCCGACGTCTCCTACTACTTCGGCATCGATGGCAAGACCGAATGGCGCACCATGGACACCCTCGACCAGCCCTGGGTCCTCAAGCGCAACGCCCACGAGTACACCGGCGCACAAGCCATCGAGGTCACGCGTCTCGCTGGCCTGATGACGATCGCCTACCTGCACCTGCACGCAGCGCATCCGACACTGCCCTTCGGCGGATATTACGCGCTCGGCGTCTGCCAGGACGGCGTCTCTGCCATCGAGCACGCGCTCACCGGCCGCGTCACCCTCTTCCCCAACACCGCCGACATCGCCTTCTTCAACGACCCGCGCGACGCCGAGATCAACGCCCTCATGGCCGTCATCCCCAAGGACCGCGGCGGCTCCCCACCCACACCCGAACGCATCTTCGGATCGCTGCCTGTCGCTCCCGCAGCCAACCGGAGCGAGGCCTTCAACGCGATTACGATTCCAGGACTTGCCACCGATCTCAACGCTACCTACTCGGCCTGGCGAAGCGGCAATCTCAGCCACAACCATAGCAACCGGTTCTACGTCGCGCTTGGCANNCAACGGCAAGGAAGACAGCTCGGAAGTACAGCCCATCCTCTGGCAAGCAGGTTGAGGCGGAGTTGCACGAGATGCATCAGGGTACGTTGAAGAGTGGTCGCAGCGGCAAAACTGTGACCAACCCGAAACAGGCGATCGCCATCGGTTTATCCGAGGCCCGCAGGAAGGGCGCGAAGGTTCCGCCCAATCCGAACAACTAACGGAGAAAAAATGGGGCGGCTCGTAACTTCTACGGCCGCCCTCTCCCAGTACACTCGGCTACCGATCTTGATCCACACGCGGTGCAGTCTTTGGCACTCGCGGCTCGCTCAGCTGCGCTTCTTCGCGGCGTACAACGGAGCGACGCTTGCTGGCTGGCAGATAGGTGCGATACACGCTGATGTGGAAGCACGCCTGCTGAAACTCCTCTTCCACGTCCAGCTTGCCTCCGCGCATCAGCGGCAGAAGGTAGAGGCGCATCCACGCAATCTCCTTCACGCTCATGCCATGCTTGCCAAAGTCCAGCGCCTCTCCCGTCAGGTGCGGCGATGCGACATCGCCACGGACGCCTGCAGCGTTGCCATTTACCCGCTGCAGCCGGACTTGATACGACACCGTCCGCACAGCGGAGTTGATCTGCAGCGGCTCGTGGAAGCGTGCGTAATATGCCCGGGCAATGTCCGACGCGAAGCGAACCGCCCATGGCCGTGCGCAGCGGTGATTGTCAGCGAGATTCGGATTCAGATGCAGGCTCGCATTCTCGGAAAAGTCAACGAGCTGGCGCGTGGCGCGCATGTGGCGAAGATCGGCGTCGTCTTCAACGCGCTGCAATCCCTCGTCATCGGCCATNNCCATTGCGATACAGACCGGGCAGCACCATCGGCTGCTCTACCTCGGTCATCAAGTCCTGCCGCGATGGAGCGCGCAGCCCGGCTTCGTCAGAGTCATCTTCTGCGTCCGCAGAACGTACCGTTCTCTCCGGTGCCTGAATGGGCTCGCCCACCAAATCCGAAGGTGCCGTGCGATGGGCCGATCCATGCTCACTCTCCGAGGACGCTGCCTCGACCCGTGCCAGCTCAGCCGTCTGCTTTGCTGGCTGCGGCTTCAGCGAAATATCGCCTGCACGCGCTGGCATTGAACTAACATCCTCATCCGGATGCGACTGACCACTCGCAAAGACGCCCGATGCCGCCGTAGCAGGAGTGCCGGCTGCACGCGCAAAGTCATGCACCGTCAGCGGTGTGCTGGCAACGCGTTCACTCTCTCTGGATGAAGCCGAGAGTGCCGAATGCGTCGTCTCTTCCGTTTTGGAACCTTCCGCAATCTCGGACCTGACCAGCCTCGCGCTGTGGCCCCTGTGTCGGCGGCTGGCGCTAACCCGGTGGAGTGCGGGAGGCTCATGGTCGGCGACTTGTGCGGGGTGCCGAGGATGGCGCAGCCTTGCTCGCGCTCCGGACCTCGCGGCAGGCACATTGGCCTTGCGCGACGCTGATCCGGCCCTCGTTTGACTCGTCTTCACCTTTACATCTTTCGACAACGCTTTCCTTGCCGTACCCTTGCGTGCGTGGGGCCCGGACGACACGGCACGAGCCTTGGCATGACTCGTACTGCCGCTACTGGCATGGCGCACAGCGACCACACGATGCAACTGCATCGGATGTGCCACCGCGGCTGGCGAACAACCTAGCCACAGCACCACCATGCCCAGCGCCGTTACGACCGCCGCACCGCGAGAAAGCCTTCTCCCGCGCGCGTCGTGCTGCCTTCCGGCGAGCCCCCACTGCGTCATCATCATCACTAATTCATAAGGGGCCGTGAAAGCCGCCGAGCCTTATTAGGCTATCTCCAGCAACAATACGGCGGTAGTAGCGATTCGGATTCGTGGCATCGTTAGCAACACTGCCACCACCCATTGACCACATAAAAACCCTCTTGGGCCAATGTGCTTTTCGCGATACATTAGCCTTAACACGGAGATCCATCGATGTCTCGGAACAAACCTGCCGCAGTCCCGTCCCCAAACATCCGCTCTCAATCCAGTCTGAAGATTGCTGCACTTTCGTTGGCAGCCGTCTCGCTGGCAGCAACCGCGATCCTCTGGCCGCCAACCAGCGTCGCTGCACAAGCCGATCCGGCACCGAATACACCCGAGTTCTATACCCAGCGCGTGCTGCCGATCTTCAAGGACAACTGCGATCGCTGCCACGGCGGAATGTTCCATCGCGGCGGCCTGAGCATGTCCAGCCGCGAGGGCATGATGAAAGGTGGCCATTCGGGTGCCATCATCGTACCCGGCAACGCCGGGCAGTCCCTGCTGATCAAGCTGATTCGCCACGAGGGACCGGTCGACGACCCCATGCCCATGCCACCCAAGAGCAAGATCTCCGACGCCGACATTGCCATCGTCACGCAGTGGGTCCAGGCCGGTGCGGTCATGCCTGACGCGCCGCCGGCGGAGTAGCTCTAGTAGCTGCGGGGATACATCCGGGACATGCGGTCGTGCCATCCCAGCCGATCGCTGTCCAGCGCCGTCCACACCAGACCCAGACCCAGCGGGCAGGCGGCGAGCGCCGTAGAGACCAGCCGCCGCCGCATCGCCTTGCGCGTCGGGCTCGTCTCCTGGAACGTGCAGAACGCGATGCGCGCCGCACGCATCCCGGGCGTCGCTTCGTTCAGCGTAAAGAACAGCATCTGGTAGAGCAACGCAAAGACCACGAGCGTTCCCGCGACCGCCGCTCCCAGCAAAGACAGAGGCTCCTCGCGAAGACCCGGTCCGGCAATCTTCAGCGCCACGGCAGCAAACCCTGCAAGCCCAGCTCCGACGCACATCACGTCTACCATTGAGGAGAAGAGCCGTTTCGACAACGGTGCAGCATAGAACTGAATATCCAGCTGAAGCTGCGCCTCCAACTGCCGAGACATGCTTGCGGCGACATGCGACGACGTTCCGTCCCCCAGCAGCAGTCCTTGCCACTCCGGCGCTGCATCCGCGACATCGATCTCCGGTGCGAACGAAATCTGCTCCGCCTCCACTTCAAAGATGCGCAGTTGCGGCGCGGCCGTGCCCTCATCGCGAAGAGGCCCCTCTGCCAGCCGCGGCCTTGCCTTGCGTGAGGCAACCAGCTGGCGGGGAAACTCGATAATGTTGGCCTGGATGGGCAGCGTCTCCATCACCAGGTCGTGAAACTCGGGAGCCCGGCGGAATTCAATCTCCTCATCCAGTTCGGCCAGCTCTTCGGACGCGACCTGAACCTTCTTCACGGGTGCGTAAAACGCCGCCGCCGCCGATGCCCGCTCGATCTCCTCCAGCAGCCGCACCTGCAGTTTTGCGGGAGGCAGCGCAGCATAGCTCATTCCAGCCGACTCCTCGCGCACCTTCACCTTGGCACGCTGCACCGGCTGAGCAGCACGCTGCTCCACCACCTCCAGCAGCGGCATTTCCCCGAACAGGTCCACCTTGTCCCCCGTTGCCGGCGGCTGGGGCTGATTCCACTGCTCAATCTCGTTCAGCAGCTTGCGTTGGGCCTCGACGACCGCCTTTGCACTGACCGCCGCGACCTCTGCCTCGGCCTGCGCCTGGTTCATCACGCGTTGCGCCTCGGCGGCGAGCGACTCACGATAGCTGAGGATCTGCTGATACCNNCGCCTGCGCGATAGCCTGCTCCCGCCTCGCCTGTGCCTCGCGGCCTTCCACGACCGCACGTCGGCTGCGATGCGCTGCAAGTCGCTCCGCGGCAAGCTGCTTCAGCGCAGTGCCGCCCTCCGTGCCCGTGGGCAGGTAGCTTTCAGAAGGTTCGTCGAATTGCGCCGCACTACTCATCGTCTCTATCCTTGCTTCTATAACCCGAATTCCCAATCCTCAACCGATGACGCCTGGGAATCGTCTAATCTCTCATCAGTGGACGGTCTCATCCAATCTCTCGAAACCAACATGCGCAGCCATCACGCCAGGCACAGCTTCCGGCCGTCTGGAAGAGCGCTTCGTCTTATTCCTCTGTTCATAAGTACCATCCTCCTAGCCGCAGGTCATCAACATCTGCACGCGCAGGGCGTAACGACAGAGGAACCCCCCGCCGCAACAGCCCCAAATCAGAACACGCCTACCACCGCTCCAGCATCCGAGGTCGACCTCTCGACCATCCCCCATGCCTATGCTCTGCCGTCGGGCAAAGCCCCTGAAAGTGCCGTCCTCGAGAGCGATCTGCAATCGAAGCACGACCATCTCTCCTCTGCCTCCGGCAACGTTGTGCTCACCTACGGGGACCACGTTCTGTACGCCGATACCCTCACCTACAACGATGAGACCGGCGACATCACCGCCGACGGCCACGTGATCCTGACGGGCGGCCAGAACGACGAACGCATCGAAGCCACTCACGGCTCCTACAACCTCCGCACCGGGACTGGGCGTTTCTACGATGTCAACGGCTCCGTCGGTCTAGTCAGAGCCGTTGCCGCGCCGGTCGTCGCCGACACCAACGCCGGCATCGCCTCTGCCAACGCCTCTCATGTAGCCGGTTACCAGAACTCCAATCCCTTCCTCTTCGAAGGCCGCCTCGTCGTCAAGACCGGTCCCATGGACTACACCGTCTATAACGGCTCCGTCACATCGTGCCTTCTGCCGCACCCGGACTGGCAACTCTTTGCGCGCAGGATCACCCTCGACAGCGGCCAGGCGAAGGCCGCAAACTCTACCTTCAAGCTGCTCGGCGTGCCCCTGCTCTTCCTCCCGTACGTCACCCACCCGGTGGACACCCAGCAGCGCCAGTCCGGCATTCTGATCCCCGTTCTCGGCTACTCCAGCGCCAGCAATCACACCGGCTCGAAAGGCTTCACGTTCGGCGAACAGATCTACATTACCCTTGGCCGCTCTGCCGATCTCACCGTCGGCACCCTCTATTACTCGCTGCGAGGCTTCTCCGAGAACGGCACATTCCGCTACCGCGGTGTCGGCGACGACTTCTTCAACGCGCACTTTTCCGCCCTCCAGGACCGCGGCTTCTCTGCGCCTGGCGTCAATGCTCAGAATCAGCCCATTTTGGTCTACACCAACCAGGGTGGCCGCGACATTACCTCCAGCTTCCGTCGCAAGTTCAGCCCCCACGTCCGCGCCGTTGGCGACATGGAATACCTCAGCTCCTATGTCTACCGCGAAGCCTTCACCGAAAATTTCAATCAGGCGGTCAGCACCGACATCACCTCCATCGTCTATCTCACCGATCAGAAAAACGGCTTCTCTCTCGATGGTCGCGTCGACCGCTACGAAGGCCAGAAGGTTGTTCCCATTGGGACCACGCCCGGAGTCGAGGTCAAAATCTACCACGCGCCCTCCATCGACTTCACCGGCCTCGACCGCAAGATTCCCGGCACCCGCATGCTCTGGAGCATCAACGCCTCCGCCGCGGGCCTGAAGCGCGTGGAGCCGGACTTCAGCTCCTCCGGCCTCACCGAGCGCCTCGACCTTCGCCCCGAGATTTCCCTCCCGCTCCACGCCGGCGGCTGGCACACCCTCGCCAGCGTCGCCGTTCGCGAGACCGCCTACTCCAAGTCCCGCAAGGGGCGCTATGGCAACAATGCAACTCCCATCCAGTCGAAGACCCAGCTCAACCGCGCCAGTGTCGAGGCTGTCTCTTATACACATCT
>DHWW01000262.1 GCA_002413385.1 Granulicella sp. UBA5172 | reverse complement strand
CGGCCTCGCCTTCCAGATCGTCGACGACGTCCTCGACCTCACCGCCAACGACGAGATCCTCGGCAAGCCCGCCGCCTCCGACCTGCGCGAAGGCAAGGCGACTCTGGCCGTCATCCACGCGCTGGAGCGCGGCACCGGCGCTGACCGCGAGGCCATTCGCACTGTTCTTGCCGATCGCAGTTTTCAGCGCGTCGCCCACTCCGACATTCTCGAAATTCTGCAGCGCCACGGCTCCCTCGCCTACGCCATGGACACCGCCTGCGCCTACGCCGAGGCAGCCCGCCAATCCATCGCGGACCTGCCAGACAACCAATACAAGCGAGCTCTGCTCTGGGTACCCGGATTCGTTACGTCGCGCGACCGCTAGCTACGGCCGGCCGTCGTCATCCTCGTCCGCATCAAACTCTTCTTCATCACCCTCATCCTCCGCAACCGCAACAGCCAGATCTTCCACCCGCGCCGGCCCACCTTCTTCAGGTTCCAGCAGCACCTGGATGCGGCTCTCCGCACTCGATAGCTGCGCCTTGCACGCGTTCGACAGATGCACCCCACGCTCGAACAGGCTGACATTCTCTTCGAGTGTCATATCGCCCCGTTCCAGCCGGTCTACGACCTTCTCCAACTCCGCAAGTTGCTCCTCAAAGCTCGCCATCAAACCCTCTCTTCCGTCCATCCAAGGACTTCCGTCGCAACCGCATACTTGCCAAACGGAGCGCTCACCTGGACGCCCTGCACTTCACCGCGCACGCTCGCCAGCATCCCCTGCGCAATCGCCACGCCCTCGGCCAGCGCCGCCTCTTTGTCCGGAGCCGCGGCCATCCGTGCCAGGATCTCATCGGGCATCGACACCCGCAGATCGTTCTTCATGAACTCCGCATTCCGCAGGCTGGTCAACGGCCAGATACCCGCGATCACCGGAATCCGGAAGCCCTCGATACGCCGCAGAAAATCCTCCAGCAGCTTCAGGTCGAAGACCGGCTGGGTGATGCAGAACTCCGCTCCCGCTTCCACCTTATACGCGAACCGCCGCACCTCGTGCTCGATGTCCGGAACGCCCGGATTCGCGGCGACAGATATCGTAAAGCCGGTCGACCCGCCGATAGAGTTCCGCCCTATATCCAGGCCATGATTGAGCCCATTCACAATGTTCACCAGCCCAATCGCATCCACGTCGAAGACCGCCGTTGCATCCGGATAGTTCCCCATCTTCGGAGGATCGCCCGTGAGACAAAGAATATTCTTCAGCCCGATCGATGCCGCCCCCAACAGATCACTCTGGATGCTCAGCACATTGCGATCGCGGCAGGTGTAATGCAGGATCGTCTCAATCCCCACCTTCTGCTGGATCTGCACACACAAGCTCTGCGCGCTCATCCGTGCGCTGGCCCGCGGGCTGTCCGGAACGTTGATCGCATGGATGCCCCGATCCGCGAGCAGCGCTGCTCCTGCCAGTTCCTTCGAGCAGTCGAAACCCTTGGGCGGAACAATCTCCACCATCGTGACAAATTCGCCCTTGGCAATGCGCTCGCCGATGCGCGATCTCTCACGCAGTGGGGGAGGTTCAACGCTCACTTCTCGATCACTCGTTACTACCCCTGCGGACGCGCTCGCGACCGCCGTCTCGCCCGCACCCTGTGCCTCCATGGCGCGCAAAGCGCTGCGCATCGCGCGGATATGCGCTGGCGTCGTGCCGCAACAACCGCCGACCCAGCTCGCCCCCGCGCGCACAAACTTGCGTGCAAAACTGCCCATGTACTCCGGCGAGGTGAGATAAATATTCCGCCCCTCCACATTACGGGGCATACCCGCATTCGGCATCGCAACAATCGGCAGCGTTGTCACCGCCCGCATCCGCTCCACAACCGTCAATACCGTTGCCGGTCCCATGCTGCAGTTGCATCCGACAGCATCAGCGCCGATCGCGGTCATGCGCTGCGCTGCAATCTCGGGACTCGCCCCATCCAGGCAATTCGCCTCCGCATCCACCGTGAACAGNNTCCACCGACATCATCGTCTCGAGGATCAACAGATCAACGCCAGCCTCAGCGAGCGCCGTAATCTGTTCCGCAAACGCTGCGCGTGCCTCCTCCAGGCTCGTCTTTCCCAGCGGCTCCAGCCGCAATCCAAGCGAGCCCACAGCGCCCGCAACGTACGCCCGCGTCCCCTGCTTCTCTCCGATGGCGTCCACGCACTGTCGAGCAATCTCAACCCCGGCACGGTTGAATTCCGCCACCTTGTCCCTCAGGCCGAACCGTTCCAGCCGAAAGCTATTGGCACCAAACGTGTTGGTCTCAATAATTTCAGCACCGGCCTGCAGGTACTGCTCATGCACCGCGCGAACCGTCTCCGGCTGCGTCACATTCAGTTCGTCGAAGGAGCGATTGATGAACACGCCGCCGTTATACAGCATGGTGCCCATGGCGCCATCGCATAGCACCGTTCCACCCGCAAAAAGCCTGTCGACTGCAACTGCCATGAATCTCCTGTCCCACCAGGTCATTGAGCCGCCTGAACTTCAATCGTATAACGCACCCGGCGCCTGTGCGAACCGCTTCGGGATCACAACCCATGCCGGGATGTGGGGTTTGCCCTGTTATACTTGGGGCAGAAATCGTAGTCCCCGCGCTGTAGCGCCTCACGTTTGGAGTGGTTCACGTTGAAGATAAGAAGTTTCTCTGCCCTGCTTGCCTCGGGCCTGCTCTTGGCCACCGCGACGCTGGCACTCAGCGGTTGCTACGTCGAGGTTCTCTATAAGACTCCTCAATATGGCTACGCTGGCCGTCCCGTCCCGCCCAGCAAACTGCTGGAGCGTGTCCTTGCGTCCTACACCGCGAACGGAACCTCGGGTGGCCTGGAGATCATTGATGGCCTGCGCGACCTGAGAGGCAACATCCAGAACACCGTCAGGGGGTTCAGCGTCTCCGGCTATTCCGAAGCCCAGCCCACCACCATCTTCAACTTCCCGGAGCAAACACTCGGCTATGTACTGTCGGCGACGGATGGTACTCTGACGGCGATCAATTACAGCACAGAGGCGGGCAGCGGAACGGCTGCCAACTTTGGTGGCTTTCCGCCGTCGGCGGCGGCGGCTCCCGTAGGTGGCTTGTTCGCAGGAGCTGCGCAGCAGGCAGGCGTCCTCGTGATCTCCTCGGGTGGCAGCACCTTTGACCTGAATCTTCCCAACGTCAACAAGGTGGCGATCAACAACGGCAGCAGCATCGTGCTGGCCATGGTCAAGAACTCCAACAGCCTGTATCGCGTGGTGAAGCTGCCCTCGACGACCAACCCCGTCAATCCTCCTGGCGCCATCGATTGCGAGCCAGTGCTGCTCCCTGTTTTCTGCGTCGTTCCGGTCGCCGGCACCTATGACCGCCCAGCCGATGTTTCCTTCTCTCTCGATGGCAGCACGGCCTACGTCTTAAACTCCGGCCCCGAGAACGGCGGCAATACCGCCAGTGTCACGTTCCTCCAGACCTCGGCACTCAATATCAACGTCATCCCCACGGGGAACGATCCCTCGCCCCTCTCGAGCTTGCCCGTACCCAATCCCATTGCCATCCCGGGAGGAGTGACCGCCGCCCTCTCCAACGGCAACTATCTCTATCTCTCCGGACAAAAGTTGCAGACGACCGGCCCCTACAAGGGACTCTTCGCCGGAAACCTGACCTCGCTCAATCTCAGCAATTACGCTGTCGGCGCACCCATCTCCATCTCCGATGGCAACCATACAAAGATGCTCTTTGCTGACGACAATACGCTGTGGATTGGCGCNNGGATTGGCTCCTCGCAGTGCGCCAATGGCGTGCGTGCAGCAACCGCAGCAGCAGAACTGGCCGCCAACGGCACCACCGACCAGGCTGGCAACTACAATTGCCTCACCATGGTTACGCTGGGATCGGCAACACCCGCGGCGCAGATCATCCCTGCTGTCACCCAGTCCGCAACCAACCCTGTCACGGTCCCGCACCCCAACACCAATCAGAACCCCTACTACTATGGCAGCCTCACCGGCTTGTGCTGGGTGCAGACCTACCACAAGGTCTACACCGCATACGGCGGCCAGCTTCACGCCTTCTATACGGGAGCCGTCCCTGGAACAACCCCCATCATCCCCGGATCGATTCAGGACGCGAACGGCAATATGAACGGTGGTCCTGCAGGGTTGGAGATCGACAACATCAACCTTACCGTCCAGGGCACCGTCTTCGACGTAGCCTACATGGATGCCCAAAGCAACAGCGCGAACTAAGCTGCCCACCATGCCCGAGACCCCCTCCTCACCGCTTGCAGGCCGGGTCGATGTGCTGGCCATTGCAGCGCATCGCGATGACGTAGAGCAGACCTGCGGAGGCACCCTGCTCGTCCAGCAGGCCCTCGGGTGGCGCACCGGCATCCTCGATCTCACCCGCGGCGAATCCGGAACCCGCGGCACCGCCGCCGAGCGTGCCGCCGAAGCCGAAACCGCCGCCAGTCATCCTGCGTGTCGCCCATCGCGAAGCTCTCGATCTCCCGGACGGCAACGTTCAGAACACCCTCGAGAATCGCCTCAAGATCGCCGGCGTCCTGCGCCGCCTCCGCCCCCGCGTGGTCATCCTCCCCTATTGGCAGGGCCGCCACCCCGACCACTACACCGCCTCCACCCTCGGATACGAAGCCTGTTTCGCCGCCGGCCTCGCCCGTCTCGACCTCCCCGCCGAGCTCGGTGCTCCGCACCGCCCCTACAAAATCCTCTACGCCTCGCTCTACGCCGACGTCCGCCCCACCTTCGTCGTCGACATCACCGCCCACATCGAAACCCGCCTCCAATCCCTCTTCGCCTACCGTTCGCAATACGGAGCGCAATCCCGCAGGAGCCGGCCTCTTCGTCCCCGAGGAAGACATCCGCGAGCGAACCTTTGCCACCGCCCGCCACTACGGTCTGCTCGCCGGCATCCGCTA
>DHWW01000064.1:472-5188 GCA_002413385.1 Granulicella sp. UBA5172 | reverse complement strand
CTCAACCTCTTCAACTTTGCTCATGCTTTCCATTATAGGAACCCTCTCCCTCCCTCCGGCTCCCCAACTCGTAAATCGGGACCCCCGTATCTTATTGACCCAATGGAAGAATCCCCCTCGCGATTCTTCCATTCCGCTGCCAATCACCGCTCCCCCCCATTCTGTGATACTGTCCATCGCAGTGGTAGTTTGTCCCATCCCGGGAATTTTCTGATCATTTTTCCCATATTGCCGATAGAGAAAAGAGAATCCAAGAGCCGCCAACGGAATCGTCCCGCTTTGGCACTCAACTAGATCAATAAACCGTGACTAACCGCACGTCCACAACCCGGAGATCACCATGCAGGCTCACCCTCNNGGATGTGCCGCACGGATTACTTCCACGCCTCGTTCCACGCTGTCCAATTCATCCCGCCCTTCGTCCGCCCCCAGCCCCAGCCGCGTTCTGCGGACCGATCTCCGCACCACGCCCCCTGACTCTCCCACACCTTCCGTGGCGGACTCCGTCGGCCTCGCCCACGACGCCGGCAACCTCCTCGCCGCCCTCGGCCTCTACTGCGACCTCCTCAGCGTCCCCGGCGTCCTCCGTCCAGAGCACCAGCACTATGCCACCGAGCTCAGTCTCATCTCCAATCGCAGCTCCACGCTGATTCAGCGCCTCATCGCCCCCACCTCTGCAACCGTTCCGGCGAAGACCCCGCGGTCGTCTCTCTCTGCTCGACGCGCTGCCCTCAAAGCGCAAAGCGAATCCTTGTCCGATGCGGCCAACCACGCCTCCGTCCTGCACAAACTCGCTCCCGTCCTGCAGCGCATCGCCTCAGGTACAGCCAGGGTCTCCGTAATCTGCCCCGCCTCTCTTCCTCCCCTCGACTTCACCTCCGACATCCTCGAGCGCATCGTCGTCAATCTGGTGCGCAACGCCACCGAGGCCATCCGCATCCAGCGCAGCAGCGCCGACTCCCCCGCCCACATCTACCGCTGCGGGATTCGCGTCTCGCTCAAGGTCGTCTCACGCAACCTCGTCTCACACAACGTCGCCGCTCCGCAACTGCAGCTCACCGTCGAAGATGATGGCCCCGGCATGCCGCCCGAGGTCGCCGCCAGCTTCCTGCATCCTTCGCCGCTACCCCCGGGCGCTACTCACGGCCTCGGCCACCGCATCGTCCATGACCTTGCAACCGCCACCGACGCTCACATCGCCATCCGTATCCTTCCCGGCAAGGGAACCATCGTTTCCATCATCTGGCCCATCCCCGCACCCTTGCTTCCCGGTTCTCCTTGTCTCAATGCCTCCTCCGTCGACTCTCCAGGTTCTCCTTCAACCCAGTCGCCAGCAACCACATCCCAAGGAGCAGTCAAGTGCTAACGTTCAAGCCTTTCTCGACCACCACTCCACGCACCGAGCTCCTTCCCACAGCCTCGTCGTCCTCCGCCATCGCCGCCCCCAGCTATGCCGCTCCCAGCTATGCCGTCCCAACAACCGCCGGCAGCAGCATCGACACCGACCGCCTTCCTCAGCTCCGCGTGCTGGTCGTCGACGACGACGCACCCATCCGCAACGCCTGTTCTGAAATCGCCATCAGCCTCGGCTTCACCACCCAGGTCGCCGACTCCGTATCCACCGCGCGCCTCGCCCTCGCCCACAGCTCCGTCGACATTCTCCTCCTCGACCTCAAGCTCCCCGGAGGTGGAGGCCTCGCGCTCCTTGAAGACCTTCGAGCGCAGCATCCCCAGACCATCGTCGTCATCATGACCGCCTACGCCACCATCCACTCTGCGGTCGAGTCCATGCGAATCGGCGCCGGAGACTACCTCACCAAGCCCTTCACCCTCGACGAACTCTCCACCACCCTCGCGCGAGCAGCCCAGCGCCGTTCCGTCAACGTCGAGTCGCGCCTCCTCCGCGACCGTCTTCGCACCGGCTCCGGCATGGGCAATCTCGTCGGCAACTCGCCCGCCATGGAGAAGCTCTACCGCATCCTCTCGAAGGTCGCCAGCAGCACCCATCCCGTCCTCATCCTCGGCGAGTCGGGCACCGGCAAGGAGCTCGTCGCCCAGTCCATCCACGCCAACGGCCCCAATGCCCACAAGCCCTTCATCCCCGTCGACTGCGGCTCGCTCGTCCCAGCCATGATCGAGTCCGAGCTCTTTGGCCACGCCAAGGGAGCCTTCCCCGGAGCCACCCGCGCCAAAACCGGTCTGCTCGCCACCGCCGACGGAGGCACTGTCTTCCTCGACGAGATCGGCGAGCTTCCCCTCGACCTTCAGGGCCGCCTCCTCCGCGCCCTTCAGGACAAGGAAATCTGTCCCGTGGGCTCCGACCAGGCCATCCCCTTCACCGCCCGCATCCTCGCCTCCACCACCCGCGACCTCACCGGAATGATCGAGTCCGGCCGCTTCCGCAAGGACCTCTTCTTCCGCCTCAACGTCGTCAATCTCCGCATCCCTGCGTTACGCGAGCGCACCACCGACATCCCTCTTCTTGCCGCCCACGTCCTCCACCGCCTGAGCGCCGAAAACGGCCTCGCCTACAGCTTCGCCGACGACGCCCTGCACCTGCTCATGGACTACGACTGGCCCGGCAACGTTCCGCGAGTTGGAACTCGCCATCGAGCGCGCCTGCGCCCTCTCCAGCGGCCCCATCCTTCACCTCGGCGACTTCCCCACACAGATGCAGGACTACCAGTTCCACGCCCAGCAATCCCTCCAGAACTTCAACAGCAACTTCCCGCAGGGCGACCAACTCGCCCACCTCTCCGGAGCAGCTGAGCCCTGCGCCGTCCTCACCATGGCCGAACTCGAAAAGCAGGCTATCCTCAGCACCATCGCCCAGCTCCACGGCGACAAGCTGATGGCCGCGCGTCTTCTAGGCATCGGCAAAACCACCCTCTACCGCAAGCTCAAGGAGTACGGCCTCGGCGACGACGCAAGCTTCCTCTAGCAGCAACCAGCCATGAGCCAAATCCCCCCACTCATCTCCTAACCACTAACCACTAGCCACTGATCACACATGCCCCCATCCATCCTGCTCATCGCCACCGAAACCACCGCGCACCCCGTCGCCGAAGCCCTCCGCCTCGAACTCCGCGCCGAGGTCGAAACCACTCCCAGCCGCCGCTCCGCCCTCACCTCCCTCCGCCGCCGCGACTTCTCCCTCGTCCTCATCGACGAGGGCCTCGCTGCCGCCGACACCACCGCTGCAGATCTGCTCTACCAAAACTCCGGAGCAGCTCTGATCCTTGAGCTCAACTTCGCCATCTCCAGCGCCGCGCGCATTGTTCGCCAGGCTCGCGCCGCCCCTCGTTCGCCAGACCCAGGACCAGGCTCAGGCCCGCATCGCCGCCGCCGCCGCCATCCATAGCGAACTCAACGGCTCTCTCTCCAGCCTCCTGCTCGAATCCGAGATGGCCCTCCGCGAAGCCAACCCCACCCAGGCACCCCGTCTCCGCCACCTCGTCCANNGCGCGATCACCGCTCAATCTGTGCGATTCTCACCTCATTCTAGGTACAATCTCAGTCTGACCCTGCGATGCTCCACGCATCCGGCCAAGCGCTTTGCGCATCGATACCATCAGCACCCCAAGGAGAACGATGAAGATCACACCCGGAAAACTTGCTGGCCTCAAGGCCGTCTCCAACGCGCGCAACGTCATCGCCGCTGCCGCCATGGACCAGCGTGGCTCCCTCCAGAAATCCATCTCTAAAGAGCGCGGAGCCACCTCCACCGGCCACGACCTCGAAGTCTTCAAGACCCTCGTCACCGAAGTCCTCACCCACTACGCCTCGGCCATCCTCCTCGATCCCGAGTACGGCCTCCCCGCCGCCGAGCACCGCAACGGCAAAGGCCTCCTGCTCGCCTACGAGAAGACCGGCTACGACGCCGCCACCCCCGGCCGCCTTCCTGACCTGCTCGAACGTCTGGAGCGTCCGCCGACTCGTCGAAGCCGGTGCCGACTGCATCAAGATCCTCCTCTACTACACCCCCTTCGACAAGCCCGAAATCAACGAGTTCAAGCACGCCTGGATCGAGCGCATCGGCGACGAGTGCCGCGCCCACGACATCCCCTTCTTCCTCGAATTCATCGGCTACGACGAAGCCGGTGCCGACGAAAAGACCGCAGCCTACGCCCGCAAGAAGCCCTCCATCGTCGCCGGAATCATGCAGGAGTTCTCCAAAGACCGCTACGGCGTCGACGTCCTCAAAGTCGAAGTCCCCATCGTCATGGAGTTCGTCGAAGGCACCCGCGCCTACAAGGGCGCCTCCGCCTACACCCGCGCCGAGGCCCTCAGCCTCTTCCGCTCCGTCGGCGAATCCACCGAGAAGCCCTTCATCTATCTCTCCGCCGGAGTCTCCAACCCCGTCTTCATCGAAACCCTCGAGCTCGCCGCCGAATCCGGCGTCGCCTTCAACGGCGTCCTCTGCGGCCGCGCCACCTGGAAGGACGGCATCGCCATCTACGCCAAAAACGGTCCCGAAGCCTTCCGCCAGTGGCTCGAAACCACCGGAGTAGAAAACATCCAGAACGTCAACAAGGCCCTCGAAGCCGCCACCCCCTGGACCTCCAAAATCGAAGCCAATTAGGCATCTAATCCTAGGCCGCCTGATAGCCTCTATATCCATCTAGTACTATGACCGCGTGATTTTATAATCGAGCCGACGACTGTGGGTGCCCCAGGTCTCGCTTTTGAGACCTGGGTATGTACATCTCTACACGG
>DHWW01000064.1:0-243 GCA_002413385.1 Granulicella sp. UBA5172 | reverse complement strand
CACCGCCACCATCCGCCGCAACCGGTCCGCCTGCACCAAATCCACCGCACTCAAAAACCGCGATTGCCGGAACGTATTCGGCCACGCATCCGGCACCTGCATCTTCAACTCGTCCACCTGGTGATTCAGCGTGATCTCCTCAAACGCCGCCGCGCTCTCCGCAAACAAAATAATATTCAGCGAGTCATAAGGCCAATCCGGCAGCGACACCTCCACCGGCACCATCCCCAGCTTCTTCACCGT
>DHWW01000118.1 GCA_002413385.1 Granulicella sp. UBA5172 | reverse complement strand
GTCATGAATGGGGCACCCGATTTTGTGGGAGGGGCGGCCGGTGGTGTGGTGAGTCGGCGGCATGGGTGGTACTCGGAGGATGATGGGACGGGGGGCCTGGCGGCGGGTGAGGTGGCTTGGGTGGAGCTGCGCGGGCCGATGGACTGCTCGGTGTATACGCAGGCGAAGTGGGACGCGCTGCTGGAGAGGTTGGGGCCTGATCCTCTGAATGGGGATTCGGTGGATAGGGCGGCGGAGCGGATTGCGAAGAGTAAGAAGCCGATTGGGGTGCTGCTGATGGAGCAGGATGTGATGGCGGGGATTGGGAATATTTATCGCGCGGAGTTGCTGTTTCGGGAGCGGCTGAGCCCGTTTGTTCCGGGCAGGGATGTGCGTCCGGCGGCGGTGCGGGCGATGTGGAAGGATGCGATTCCGCTGATGAAGGCGGGGATGGTGGATCGCCGGATTGTGACGACGCGGGCGAAGGATCGGTCGCATAGGAAGGGGCAGGCGCTGAAGGAAGAGGCGCACTATGTGTATCGGCGCGGAGGGAAGGATTGCTTTGTGTGCGGGACGAAGGTGATGAAGATGGAGAATTTTGCGGGGCGGAATTTGTTTTGGTGTCCGGGGTGCCAGGCGGGTTGAACGCTGAGCGTATAACGGAATGTGTGATACGCTCAGCGTGTGATCCGTTCTTTCAAGGGCGACGAGGCGAAAAGGATATTCAACCGCATGCACAGCAGGCGGTTCGCTTCGCTGGAGCGGGTCATCCTCAGGAAGCTAAGGTCGATTCACAGGGCGGCTGCGCTGGGCGACCTGACCAATCCCCCTGGAAACAGGCTGGAGGCTCTGCGGGGAAGTCGCGCGGGCCAATTCAGTATCAGGGTGAATGACCAATGGCGAATCTGCTTTGAATGGAGAGAGAATCATGCGTATGAGGTTGAAATCGTCGACTACCACTAAGCGGGCGAAGCGGATGGCTCCGCTGCATCCCGGCGAGATGCTGCGTGAGGAGTTTATGGTGCCACTGGGACTGAGCGCGAACGCTGTGGCTTTGGCGATGCGTGTGCCGACCACGCGGATCACGGAGATTTTGAATGAGCGGCGTGGTATATCTGCCGACACGGCGCTTCGCCTCGCGAAGCTTTTTCGGATGACTCCTGAATATTGGATGGGCTTACAGATCGACTATGACCTCGAGGTGGCGATGGATCAGATTGAGGGAATTATCGACCGCGATATTCATCCGCTACCGATCGACAAAGCAACAGGTTCACTGAAAGTGGCATAAGAAGGCAGCTATGGCGACACAGACGAAGGACTATTACGGCACGCTGGGCGTGAAGAAGGCGGCGACGGCGGAGGAAATTCGCAAGGCGTTTCGGAAGCTTGCGCGGAAATATCATCCGGATGTGAATCCGGGGGATAAGAAGTCGGAGGAGAAGTTCAAGGAAGTCTCCGAAGCCAACGATGTGTTGAGCGACGAGAAGAAGCGAAAGATTTATGACCAGGTAGGGTTCTACTCGGACAACATCGACGCGGCGACGGCGGAGGCTTATGCGCGGGGTGGTGGTGCTCCGGGGGGCGGTGGACATCGCGGGGCTGCTGGCGGGGCTGCGGGCGGGCGTGGGCAGGGTGTGCCGTTCGATTTTGAGGGATTCGATTTTTCGGACTTTCAGGGTGGAGGGAAAGCTGCGTCTCGCGGGGCCAGCGAGGGGTTTGGCGGAAGTTTCAAGGATGTGTTTTCGGGGATGTTCAGTGGGGGGCGGCAGGCTCGCGGGCCGCAGCCGGGAACGGATCTTGAGTACCAGGTGGAGATTGATTTCTGGACGGCGATTCGCGGCGGCGTGACGCGGCTCGAGATTCACAGGCAGGAGCAGTGCCCGGCGTGCAAGGGAAAGGCGGTGACGGGCGGAAGTATCGAGTGTCCGGAGTGCCATGGAGCGGGGCAGGTGACGCAGATGGGCGGGAGGATGAAGTTCAATATCCAGTGCCCGCGATGCGGTGGGAGTGGCAAGGTGCAGAATACTTGCCGCACCTGCGATGGTGCGGGCGTGGTGACGAAGCGCGAGCCGCTGCAGTTCAATATCAAGGCGGGGACCAGGGACGGGCAGAGGATTCGGCTGGCCGGGAAGGGGAATGCCGGGACGGAAGGCGCGCCGGCGGGGGACCTTTATTTGATTATCAAGGTGGGGGCGCATCCTCTGTTCAAGAGGGTGGGGGATGATATTCAGATCAGCGTTCCGGTGACGGTGATGGAGGCCGCGCTGGGAGCGAAGATCGATGTGCCGACGGTGGATGGCGTGGGGACCGAGTCGGGGCGCGCGCAGTTGAAGATTCCTCCGGGAACGCAGACGGGGCAGAAGCTGCGGATGCGCGAGAAGGGTGTGGTCAGTGCGACGCGCGAGGGGCATCGCGGGGACCAGATTGTGGAGGTGAAGATCGTCGTGCCGAAGGTGCAGGATGAGCGGTCGAAGGAGATTCTGCGGGAGTTGCAGAAGTTGAATCCGGAGGATCCGCGGGCGGAGATGCTGGCGGGGGTATGAGCGACGACGAGATCTACGAGTATTTAGGGCAGACGTTCGAGTGGAACCGTATGAAGGCGATGAGGAACGCGCTGGCTCATGATGTTCGCTTTACAGAAGCCGCCACGGTCTTCTGGGATAGAGATGCGATGTCGCAATTTGACGAAGAACATTCGGACAAGGAGGAGCGCTACACTATTGTCGGACGTTCGATGCACAGGCGGACGCTGTTCGTAGTGCATGTTGTTAAGTCAACGAGAATACGGATTATCAGTGCCAGGCAAGCTACGCCGACGGAAAGGAGAGACTATGAAACCCAATTGGGAAGATGACTACGAGATACCAGCCGAGATCGATTTGACCAAGGGGAAATGGATCAGGAACCCTTTCGTTCAGGAGTTCCGGGAGCTGAATCTGGTTTCTCTGGACAATGATGTGAAGGCGGTCTTTCCGGATTCTGAGGCGGTGAATTCGGCGCTGCGGACCTTGATGAAGGCTGCGGCGGTTGTTGTGCCGGAGGCGATGAAGAAGGCGAGCTAGATGGTGCCGGCGGTGGGGGATGAGCGGTCGAGGGAGATTTTGCGGGAGTTGCAGAAGCTGAATCC
>DHWW01000115.1 GCA_002413385.1 Granulicella sp. UBA5172 | reverse complement strand
GGTTTGTCGCGAGTGAATGCCTGAAGTTGTGCCAACCGATCTGCTTACCAACGATGCCGGCCCTTTCGAGTGCCGGTACGGATGCTCCTCTTTAGCAGGCTGTCAGGGCTGAGAGGTTTGGTGCCGTTGAGCCGGATCGATGGAAAGAGGAAGTCGACGGGCTCCCTGTACAGCGACTGCTCACGCCACTTAAGGAGTGCTTCGAGTACCAAGGGGTGGAGTGGAACAGGATGTCGTGAAGCCTCCGTCTTGGTGTTCCCGAAGTGGTTGCGCACACACGAACGGAGCACATTCACCTCCAGCGTAGTTGTGTTCACGTCCGCCCACGTGAGTGCGATGAACTCAGAGCGTCTCAACCCCGTGCTGCCTGCAAGCAGGACCATTGCGCGGTCTCGTACAGAGAGCTGAGCAACAAGAGCCTGGAATTCAGTGGGGGTGAGAACGTCCTTCTCCCGAAGACGCTTTGACGAGGTTCGAACCTTGCTGATCGGATTGAACGTCAGCCATTGTTGGCGAATCGCGTGGCTATAAAGAACGGAGAAGGTTGATTTGATCTTCGTCTTCGATGCTGGCGCGAGCGGCAACGAATCGAGCCATTCCTCTACTTGAACGGTACGCACCGACGACAGTGCCTGCGCTCCCCACTTTGGCTCGATGTAACGTCGGATCAATACCCGATGATTCTCTTGGGAGGCGAATGCTTTCCGACCCAACTCGTGCTCGCTGTAATGCACGATAAGCTCCGCAACTGTCTGCGGCACTCTAATCTCGGCGTTGATGTTCGAGCGAAGCGCGGCGACCGCCTTTTCAGCGTCGCGCTTTGACGGCAGTTCAGTGACGGTTCCGACAATCTGCCTGCGGTACTTCTTCTTGCCCTCCTTTTCGTCGTAGTATCTGAAAACCCATACGTCCGCGGTGCCCTTCCGTTTTTCCCGGAGCAGGCTCCCTCTTTGAAACCTGCTGCTCACGCGGCAATCCGGAGGGCCGTTTCACGACCAGAGGACTGAGCTCCAACCCACACCAACAGTTCATCCTCGAAAAAACGCCACAGTCTCCTGCGCCCTTCTCCCAGCGGGTGTGCGGGAACATATCCCACGCGAGCCCAGCGGATCAGAGTGCGATGGTCCATGTGCAGCAGAGCAGCTGCCTCGACTGGCGTCAGCAGGTTTCGTTTGGCAGGAGGACAGTCCGACGGCTTGGTCGGCTGCGGTATCAACTTCAATACAGCATTCATCGTGGTACCTTTCATGCTTCTGTTGGTGACCTAGGCGATGCCGAGATCCGTTCGTCGGATGGAGTGCTTCAAGACCTGCTCCCCACCACCGCGGTTGATCGCGATGATGGGGAGAAAGCTTGACGTCAGTTGACTTTGAGATCTAGCGGCGGGAGTACATCGATCAGGGACTCCGTTTTCACGTAGCCGAGCGCGCTCTTGATCGCGCGCAAGTCGCAGCCGCCTTCGCAGAGACGGGCGGCTAGGCTGCGGCGGAACTCATGCAACCCGAAGCGCTCAATGCCAAGACGGTCGCACCAGCCACTGAGCGTGTGGCGAATCACCGCAGCGCCTAGGCGCCCTCCGTGCCGATTAGAAAAGAGAACGGGGGAGGTGTCGTCGTTGCGCTTCGCTGTGAGGTAGTCGCAAACAGCTTNNGCTTTGACCGCCCGAGTTGACAGAAAGAATTGCCGTTCGGGGCTCCCCTTCACGCTCGGAACGGAGCCGGTGGCGGTTGTCTCAACGGAACCGTCTGGGAGCGTGTGAGTTCCAATCGTAATCATGTCCCTATCGAGCAGGACCAACTCGGATGCCCGAAGGCCGGACTCCATCAGGACCAAGATGATTGCCTGATCCCTAAGGTCGTCGATGCCATTCACCAATGAGGTGTAGACCTCTGGGCTCACAAGCGGGGTGGAAGGAACCGTAGATGCGCGGTAATACAACGCGACCCATGCACTAACATCACTGACTTCCAACTTCTTCTCTGTTGCTGTGTTCATTGCTTTCCTCGTAATGCGGTTGTGTCGACGATGCCGACGATTGATGTTGACGCGGTAGTCGTGCTGAAGCCCATCGTGTAGAGTCTTGATCTGCTCCCGTTGTATCGCTCGGGTATCGTGATGCCAAAGCCAACTCTCAAACGGGGGAAAACTGCCGGACAAATTCCATGACGCTGAAATATTCCCGCGAGATCCGTTCCAGCTTCATGTGGAAGTAGCGCTGGGTTGTGTTCAGGCTGGCGTGTCCCAAGAGTTGTTGCAGGACCGCCGCTGACATCCCCGAATTCACACTCCGCGTGGCGAAGCTGTGGCGGAGTTGGTGGACGTGAATGTGTGAAAGGTTCAGGCGAGTACACCATTTGTCCACGATCTGCTGAATTGCTCTGGTGCTCAACCGGGTCTTCCTCGAGGACAGGAACAGAGCCGGCAAGTCGTCCTTCATCCGGTGCTGTGCGATGTAGGCGGCGACTGCTTGCATGGCCTTCGGACCGACCATGAAAGACCGCTTCTTGCTGCCCTTGCCGATGACTTCGCCGGAGCCGAAGTACTGGAACGAGCCGTCTGGCAGTTTTTTCTTGGTCAGGGTGATTGTCGTCTTGTCCAGTTGACGCAATTCGCTCAGACGGAGACCGGTATAGACGAAGAGCAGTACGATCGCCCGGTCGCGAAGATCGGTGATGCCGTCAACGAGCTTGGCCAGGATGCTGTCATCGACGTCTCGGGGCTTCTCGTTGCGCACCTTGGGGCGTCTGAACCTTTCGACCGGATTCCGGACATCTGCGTCGGAGTCACCGCGGAGCCATTCGTAATATGCCGAAATCACGGTGAGGTGCCGGGCGATGGTGGCCGGTGCCAAACCGTCCGACACCGTCCTACCCTTTGTGTCTTCGAGGTGCCGGATGTAATCGGCAATCGTGGACTGCTTGACCTGGTTGGTGCGGAGGCGTTTCTCCTTCAGAAACGTCTCGAACCGAGTGAGGTCCTGCCGATACGCGCGCTGGGTCTCCTTGCTCTTTGTCTGCAAAGACTCGATGAAACTATCGATTTTCATGTTGGTTCCTTTGAGTGGCGTAGGTGTTGAGGGTGAACATTGCGGGTAAAATCCATTACCCGCAATGTCTCTTAAGCTGCTGTTTCCATTGTGGTTACATCTGGCACAGCGTTTATGGCCGCAAAATCAAGGAGTGAAATGGTTTCTGAGTCCTCAGATTCCAGTTGCTCCTGGAGTTTGCGATAGCTCTCTTCGTACTGCCGCTTGACCGTGACGTCGAGAACCCGGATGTACTTCTGCATGCTGTTCCAGCTCTCCCATCCACCCAGGACCNNACCTTCAGCACCGCGAGTTCCATGCCGTTGTTCATCAATCGCGTTGCCCAGGTATGCCTGCACCGGTGAAATTTGAAGTCGCAAGCGGGCGAAGGATGATGGCGCACAAGGTTCTTGAAATGCGAACTCATGGTGCCGGTGGTGAAGCGCACGAGCGCCCTACTGTGAAGCAAGTGATCAGACGAACAGTTAGGATCGCGCTTCGCGAGCCAGAGCTTGAGATACTTGGCCACATCAGAGTGGTATGGCACTGTACGCGTCCGGCTGTTTTTAGTCGGCAAACGAACGAAGATTTCCTGCTTGTCCTGGTGGACGTCCTTGAGGCGAATGTTGCAGGCCTCGCCCACCCGCAGCCCGCATTCCTTACCAATCGCAAACGCAAGCTTGAGCGCCACATCATCGCTGCTCTCCACGATGTTCCAGATGAAGGCAAGATCCTCGTCTGTATAAGGACGCGCCTCGGTCGGAGCGCAACGCTGGCTATGGAACCTTGGGATAACAGGGTTGGCCATGCCGAAGCGGCCTTCAGCGATCATCGAGTTGTAGAAAGTACTGATGTGGCCGATGAAGTTCCCGTTTGTCAGTCCGCGCGCGCGTTCGTGCTTGATGAACCGCGACACAACTCGCGGCGCGACCTCCTCGAATTTGGTCAGCCCCTCTTTATCCACGATGTAGCTGGAGAAGTTGGCCAGGGTGACCTTCACAGAGGGCAGGGTGTTCTTGTTGTAGTACGAGTTGAGGTCGATGTATTCCTCGACAAGGGGACGCAACGGATTGTCCTTCCCGAACGCCCGCTCTCTCTGATAAGAGAACATGTGATCCTGATTGCAGAAGATCGGTTGATCTTTTTTCTTGTGGTGTCCAGTGCCCCTAACCTCAAGGCCACAGAATTCGCAATTTCCACGCAGGACAGTGTTGCTTTCCTCGAAGAACCGGCTGTCGCACTTCTCGGAGCAGAAGTAGTGCTTCGTGTTGATCGGGACCAGCCCGCCGGGAACAGAGTTGCTGCATCCCGGTCCCTCACAACTGCCACCGGGACGTTCCTTTGTCAGATACTCGCCCGGGCGGAACTGGCCTGGTCTGTACTTCCGGGCCGCCCTCATCTTCTCTACCATTGCGTCTTGCACGTGCCGTTTCTTACTGGACATGGTCTAGCTTCCTTTTTGCGATCTGGCTGTAGGTCTCGATGAGCTCGCTGACCTCGTTGGAATCAACCCGGCATTCCCCACAAAGGAGAATGGTCCGGAGCTGGCCCGTCTTTAAGAGCCAGTCGATCTGTTCTGGACTGAGCTGCATCTGGTCGGGCAGTTGCTCGATCTGATACAGCCGGCGTTCATGTTGCATTTGCATATAATCCCCCTGATCAAATCCGGTCAGGAGGGTTCGAACCATGGCTCCGTCCAACTGAGCAGTTGCGGCGTGCGAACGAACTCTTCTGACCTGACGCAATATTGCGACGAATAGGAGATCGAGCCATCGCTAGTTGTTAAGTTGGTTTGTTATCAGCGATTTACAGCGAACACGGGAAAGATGGAAAGAGGACGTCAATGCCTCTCTGGCTCGGGACAAGGCAGCAGGCGTTGGAGAGGTGGGAGTTCAACGGCAGAAGCGCCGAAGAGCCTATCGAACTCCTTTTCGCAGATGTATACGGCCAATGTGAACAAGAACAGCGGAAAGAGCCAGGCGAGTACGTGTATTAGAGCTAGTCGCATGAGGTATCCCCTTCTGTTTCAATAGCGTCGAAGTCAAATGGGACCTGACCGAGAGCGGGGGTCGGCCTCCTGGGCCAGGGAAATGGATTGGACTTATTAGGATTGACGGCGGGGACCGGCTTGCTGCTTACGGGTGTTGTCTTCATGCGTTTTCTCCATAGAAATGGTGGCTGTTAGGCCACCGGTTGGTAGTGCGGTTGAGTTGTATTCCAGAAGGAATGTATATTTGTAGTGTGGCCGGGAACGTAAGATAGATGCCAAATGGAATATATGTGAGGATGAATGGCCACCAAAGATGAGGAATTGTTCGACGCGTTCGTCCGTGTCTGGGCAGTCTGGTGGTCCGGGGTTCCCGACCGCTTGGCGCGTCAAGAATCGAGCTTGGTGGTTCGCCTCTTGACCTTGGGCTTACGAGAGGGTGGAATGCCGCAGTCGGAGTTGAAACGACAACTGGGGATCGCTCAGCCGCGACTGTCGAAGTTGATGGCGAAGCTTCTTAAGGTGAAGTGGATCAAGGTGACGACGTCGAAGACGGATCGCCGGAGCAGGCTGATGACCACGACCGCCGCAGCGCAGGACAGGTTGGCCGCTCTGAAGACAGACATATCGGCCGCGTTGCGGGCTCTGGGAGCAAGGCGGGCACCGGGTCGCGTGCCGCCGAATAAACCGGTGCTACAGACTAAACCGGCGCCGTTCCGTCGTGGCAAGAATCATGCGGGGGCAGCAAGGGCAGACGGGGTTCTTTGACAAGAACGGTGACCCAGTGGTGCTGGATTAGGTTATCCCGCTGCGAGCTTCAGTTCGAGCTCCATCAGCGCAGCGCAGATACGCTGAACTGCACATTCACGAGTTGAAGCCCCCCAAATTGGAGGCTACAGGTTATCGCATTGGACTTTGGGATTGAGGCCATCCGCTGATATTGCTGAGAAGCTACCATTCTTCTTAGTCAGTTCAACTGTCCAGGGGTAGACCTCACCACTCGAGCCAGGAAGTGCAGTTGTTGTAATGAGAGCCTTTGAGTATCCCTTTGTGATCTTGAAATCGTCTACGTTGCTGAGAGTGAAATCTATTGAACAGACTGTGTTCCGGCCTTTTTCAGAGACAATTACAAAGACATAGGCGCCCCCGCAATCATGCAAGGAGATCTCATCAGGATCACTCCCGTCGAGTGCGACTGATATAGCGGGAACATTTGGGACCTTCTCGCACATCGCTTGAATGTCACTAGGTCGAAGGTCTCTCGTGTTTACATATGCTGCGCGCGGTTTGAGCATTTGCTGCTGCTCTCTGATGACCTGTCCCAAGTCGCCCACGATACTCACCGAAGTTCTTGAGCAGCCTTTGCATTCCTTGGCGGTGATCCAAACAATCATGTCGAACTCATTAAAGACTGATCACAGTGCTACGACTTCCATCTGGCAAGCCGTTTTCTTGAATATGGAAACCGGGGAAGTGGCTCGTATAAAAACTCTCCACGACGGCTTCCGGCGAATTCGTCATGAAGTCAATCTTGGTATAAGTCTTGCTGATGATGTCAGATCCTGGGAATATGAACCTCTTCCACGCGGACCTCCACTGATCCACATATTTGTCATCGCAGGCATCCTTTGACTGATCTTTTATGGGAATCCACATCTGACTGGATGGGGGTTTACCTNNGGGATGCACCAGACGACCACCGAATGTCTCCTTTTGATCCTCTTGATCAGGTTCTTGAATAGACATCGGATCCATCAACTGAAAACCATCCGTGGTTGCAGCTTGAGCCAGAACGCGATTGGGAGCCCAATATAGAGACTCCTGAAGTGGTATGCTCGAGCCGTCCGTGATCAGTTCAATCTTGGGAAAAACAGTCTTCTCGCCTTTAGCCTTAGCAACGTAGGGTGCATACGTGATTTCGTCGGCGAACGAGTTGCCTTCCTGGAACTCCCAGTCGACCAGGATGACGTGATCAGAATTCCACTTTAGCTCTCCGCTTAACAGGGGAAACGCACTTCCCATCGGAACTCATCGGATAGGCGATGACAGTTAATGACGCGCTGGGATCTTTTACTACTCCCGGCTGGTTGCCAACCCTTTGTCTCCAATGATCAATCGATTCGCCTGGGAGAGCATCGGGCGGTTCTGACCGTGTATCTGTGGAGGCGAGAGTTGATGGCTGGACTCCATTGCGTCGTGCGGAAACAATCATCCACAGTACAAATACTCCGACTACCAAACATGCGAGAACTTTGATTTTGTTGCTTCCCATTGGGCCCCATTCTGCCTATTGACGATGAACCCCGCCACCGACAACGATGGGGATTACGACCCACGGCCCCGCCTCCTCGCCGCTACGAGTCCAACACAAATCGAAAACACGCTGGATGCCCAGAGGCCAGCATTCGCTGTGAACTCGTTCTGTCTCAAAATGCATCATAGCTCTCCTTCAGCGCAAACTTCGCTTTGGACAATAATGGCGCTTCCACGCCCTGCACGCGGGCCAAACTGGTGCCAGCATCGCGATACCCCAGAAGACCCATGGTGGGGTCCCGCTAGAATCCAAACCAAGGCCGCCTGCAATCAACATACCGGCGAGGACCACCCATATGAAGATCACACCTGCCCAGAAGCGATTCAGGCGCCAACTTGGTTGCCAATAACGGCGTTTCCAAGCGACGCACATGAGCCCAGTCACCGCTAACATCACGAGGCCGGATGGGCACGAAAATCGGCTCTGGTGTCGGCGGCGCGATGTACCCTCCGGGTCCAACCTCAAAAGCCGATGGTTGGCCGTCGGGCCGCCAGCCGCAGCCATATGCGGTGAAGAACAGGGCGAGCCACAACCAGACGACGATCACAAAAGCCCAGAAGCGATTGGGGTGCCAATGCATAAACGGTTGCCTCCTTTGAGGCCGCACGGGCCAATTCAGTACGAAGCTGGTCCGCTTGTTTCCAGTTCTTTTGTCGGTGTGCAGATAGCTCCGAGAAGCGTCGGAGCCATAGATACACGGGAGGTTCGTCTCGCGACGATGTTGCTCATGCGCAACATGCAGGCCTGAGGATACAGCCACTCTTGATGAGTGGCAAACGATATTTGCGTTAGGCTGGGGCGGCGTCTGCGAGAGTTGCGGGAGGGGCGCGGATGGAGTCAAGCCTACCTCGCAGAAGTCTCGGGGATCGGTCGGACACATCTGTCGCAACTTGAGAATGGCCGACGGGAAGCCGGGCTAAGAATAATTGAGACCCTTGCGATCTGCTTCGATCTGAACGCGTCGGAGTTATTGCGAGGCGTTTAGCCCATCGCGCAGGACGAAGGCGCTGATCCGTCCGAATGAATCGACCTCTCTCGATCGCTATGGCTGGGGCAGGCCGGTGGCTGTGGGTAGAATGGCCTGATAGCTGGCGTCGAGCGCGGGGCCGAGCAGCAGGATGGCGGTGATGCGGCGAACAACCTGCGCGAAGTAGTCGGACTCGTCGGAACGCAGTGCGCGTCCTAGCAGCGGCAGTTCGCGGTAGCTGAGCCACTTCTTCAGCACCTGATAGCCGCCGAGGGTGTCGCACCATATGTAACTCAGGATGTCGCGAGGAGCATCTGCCCAACTGGGTACTCCATGCGATAGGTGCTGACGTAGCCGTCCCCCCAATCCTTCGGCAGGAACCGAGCGATGTTTGTCGGGCGCTTCGTCAGCAGTTGCCAGTCCAGGAACGGCGTTACCCGAATGAGATCCCAGAGACGCTCCCGAGCTTCTGCTGGCGCCTCCCCGTCGAAGATGTCGGCCATCGATGCGCAGAATACTTTGGTTCGAGTCCCTGCCGCTTCCGCCTGGCGGTTCCACTTGATCGGATTCCGCCAGTTCGAGTCGTTTGTCACACGGCGTTCTGCCCCCGGCCCCCCAGTTGGTTTGTCCCATGCGCTTGTTGAAGCCTTCCGCATAGCAGTGATCGCAACCCGTGCTGCACTTGGTGCAGCCGATCCAGGGGTTGAAAGTGTGAGTGGTCCATGAAATCCCGCTGTTTTCCATATAGATAATGCTCCTGCCGGTTTTTAGCCGGACATGTTGTGGATCGTTGAACTTCGATAGAGAGGGATCCCGAACCAAGGCTCCGTCCGACTTCGAGTTGCGGCCTGCAAACAAAGTCCCTGCTCACTGTCGCAATCCTGCATGCGGGAAGGCAAAGTATGAAAGACATAACCAAAACGCTGAGCATTTCTGCGAAATGCCATCTCTGAGGGCGCGGCAGCGCCGAAGCTTTGGGACGTATTTCCGTCGAGGCACGCCGGGGACCAGAAATCCAGTCGGGCGTTCCGCGAAGATAAACGACGGGGGGAGATTAAAATATCGCCATATATATTCCATATGACATGTGATCCGCGCATGTAGCCCCTAGTCCAGATGAATTCCGAGTGGCATGTATGCCCGGTGGGCCCTTGGATTCGTAGGCCTATCCCACCCAGGGACAGAGGGGGAGTGATTCAGCGCTGAGATCTGTCTCGTACGGCTTCTGTGGCGCTAGGCCGTCGTACGGCTTGGGCGTCTCCTTATACTAGACAGCTTTGTAGCCCACTGACCCCTCGGTCAATTAAGAACATCACGCGCTGCCTTTGGCTCCGGTGGATGCCGAGAGTGCAATGAGTGATAGGGCGAGGAACACCGATGTTCACGGTCCCCACCCTGGGATTTCAACTCAACTGCGACCCAATCCTCATCTGCATTTCTACGGACGAAATGCCGTGCAACCACCCATTGGAGATTCATGAAAACGACAACGGATTTGCGTATTACGCCCAAGAGGCTTGGCCTCATAGAAGTAGAAACGTTTTGTGAGCGTTGCTTCTGGTACAGACTTCACCTCAGGTTCCGCGAGCCCTTCAGCTTCTTCGGCGGCGCGATCTTCAAAAACATGGAACAAGCTGAAATGGCAATCATCGGTGCATTCCTAGAGAAGGATGGGAAGCTGCCTAAAGAGTTTGCACCCTTTTGTGAGGTTGTAGGCAGGGTCGAGTACCCCCGACACTGGACAAAATACAAGTACGTCCTCGACTCGGGCGTAGAGCTCTATGGCGAACCCGACGACATCTTCGAGTTCGCCGACGGATCCATCGCCGTGATCGATCACAAAACCGCGCAGGCGAAGGGTGTAGGGGACCCGCTTCTTCCGTGCTACGAAATCCAGGTTATTGGCTACGGCTTTATTGCTGAATTTGGCCTGCTGCTAGGAGAGGTTTCCAGGGGCGGATTGCTTTACTGGAGTGCTAACCACGAGATCGTGATAGCTGAACCCGACAAGTTCTACCGCAATCAAAAGCTGTGGATGCCATTCACGCCGAAGCCGCACCCCATTGCGATTGACTACAAGCGGCTCGAAGCACCATTGAAGCGGGCGGTCGAATTGTGGGAAGCCAAGACACCACCTGCCCGCACCGAAAAATGCCAAGATTGCCAGAAGTTCGACGCACTTCTGGCAATCGAGGCTGAGGTTCAGAAGCAGTTGAACCTGAACGATCAGATAGTTCTATCAGGAACGGGAAACAACTCGTGGGCGCTTAATCAGGTGACGCGGCGCGCCTATATCGAGACCTCGGCCCGCTCATCGGCTATGCGCGATCTCTTGGATGAGGCGAGCGATCTCACATTCGCGAGTGATGGAGTGATGGCGAATTGGGAGGCGGGCTATGATGGCGGCTTTTGACAGGTCTTCGTTCATAGCGTGCATGGCGGTGTCGCGGGCAACCATCACTTCTCTTAACCAGAACTACGAGACGGTTGATGGGAGAGTTCGAACCTTAATCGGCACAGGCATGGTTCAGCCTGAAGTGGACGGTCGACGTGGTCATCGACCGTCTGCTTCGGCTGGCCCATTAAGTGTTCTGAGGGACACTGAGCATCTTCCTGAGATTCGACCGGCGCGCGCAAAGTTGATTGAGCTTAATCCGATTATCCTTCAGCGCTTGTTTGACTCGCGCAAACCAGATAGTCGTGTTGATCCACGCGTGCCTGCTTCAGCAACTCCTGGAGTTCGGTGCGCTGAGCTTTGAGTTGTTCGATTGCTTCGTTGCATTTGCGGAGGCCGTACTGCTCGGGACTTTCTTTGGCATATGGGTTCATGCAGTCAGATTGCCAGCAGGGATACCCTGAGCCAAAGCTTGTTCGTGGTCGGACCGAAGCAACATCCGAAGACAGATTTCCCCGGTAAGGTCTGTGAACAGCAGCCGCGTTGGATGGAACAGCGAAGGCGAGAGCGGATCTGGCGGCAAGGGGCGGAGCAGGCCGAAGTGAGTCGGACCCTCGGGCCCCGCCGTCGGTTCGGGCGAGGCCTCATCGCGTCCTGGGTTGCGCCCTCAGATGGCTATACAGGGAACGCCGTCGGGGAACAAACAGGCGAGGTGGATGTCTTTGACTTCCTGTGCAGTAAGGTGTTTGCGTTCGAACAGAGCTGCTGCGACAGCCTCGATCTCCTTCCAGGTCAATGCATTTGCCACGAGTTGCTCGGCACGGATGCGAAGTAAGTTGAGGTAAGCATTTAGTTCTTCATTTGAGCCAACGAAGTAGTTCATCAGGTCGATAGCACTGGCTCGGTCCGAGTGTCCATGGTAATTGCGCATTGACGACGGACGATACTTCCGTTGGGCTGCTGGACCGGCAAAGGAAATGACAGCGCTTTTCTCAGCACCCAGACGCATCCGATCGGTTGTCTTGTAGGTCCGGCCGACCGAAAACGGTCCTGAGTGTAGAGCAGGTACCGGCAGCGCCCTCACTCGGGATGATGCTAACTCCTCGACGTCCGATACCAACTCTCAGGCGGAGAGCGGCGACCGCGTGCCCAGCTTCGTGGTAGGCGATGGCCCAAAGCTTATTCGATTTCGATACAGCTACTCTCTTGGCCATGCTGGATCCTCATCTCGTCTTCGAGTATGCGCGTTCGCCGCTGGTTACCAAGGCTATCTTCCGTCTTCCAGGTCCGATTGCGGGCCATGCTCTTCTGCGTCGTGGAACCGGTCGTGCCGCATTTCATCCTCTAGGAACCCACAGACATAGCTATATCCACATACTTTACAAGTCGGTTCTTCAGACATATCAAACCTCAATTCTGCTGGCGTGTGCTGTCCGACAGCTGAAACTGTTTGACCTCGCCCTGCGGCAGTACACCTACCCAAGTGGACGACCGTGGTGAACAACAGGGAACTTCCCGCGCGGCTATTCGTACTCCAGGCTGCGGATGTTCCACCCAACGACCCCACCAATTCTCACCAGGCGATTGCGAAGTTGAAGAGCCTGGGATTCGAGGTTCGCTACGAAGGCAAGGTGGTCTGAGGTGACGGCATAATAGTGGAGCGCAAACGTTTTAGAGGCAGCGCTTCGGGCCGCCTTGGCAGCTGCAACAGGGCTAAGAGGGCATCACCAATCTGCCTTGCAAGTAGAGGCGGCACAGCGTTCCCGACTTGAACGAACTGCTCGGTCCGGTTCCCCTTGAAAAGATAGTTGTCAGGAAAGGTCTGAAGCCTAGCGGCCTCGCGAACCGTCAACGATCGACATTGTGTCGGGTCCGGGTGGATGAAGTAGTGACCGTCTTTGGAGATGTGACTCGTCACCGTTGTTGAGGGTTGATCGTACAGTTGTACTCGGAAACGGTCGGCGAATTTGCCGGATCTCCAATTGAAATGTTCCGGTGCCAAGGCATCGGGGAAATCCTCTGACTTGGGGGAAATACCCGTCAATTCTGCATAGATCGCTGCATACAAGTATCGTGCGAGGTCAGACGGCATGTGTCCTCGTGTCTCGTTATTAGGAAGTGCCTTGAGCCGCTCATCCTGCAGCCAATCTCTGACTGGTGCTGGGCAGTGGGGACCAAATCCAGCGGGTGTACGTGCCGCGCGCGGCGCCATGAAAGACTCCTGAGTGAATAGTTGCTCACACTCAGCTAAACGATTTGCGAATGCAATCCTCCCGTCACGAGGAATCCATGTTGCTGCTTTGCGAACGGTACGTACCGCCCTACGCATCTCGTCGGCCCAATTAGCCACGCTGTCGTTACGGCTCAGGCCACTTCTCAAGCGTGGCATTCCCCTAAGTACATCTGCAACGGTTGTTTTGTAAGCGGCAGACACGAGAAGCTGCTTAGAGCCAATCTGTCCGATGTTCTTTAGCAAACTGCGATGTAAGCCAATAACAATCACCCGGTGACGAGCTTGAGGGAGCCCGAGATCCTCGCCTCTTACCACGAAATCGGAAGGCCTCACGCTACGTCCAAGCAGCTCCGATTGATGGGACGCCCTCGGAGTCAGAGCCACCAATTCATACCCCTCGTTGTCGCCTGCTTCGGTCAAATCAGCCAAAATACGTTCGAAGATCTTGCCCTTGTTTACTGATGACGAGAGCACGCCCTTCACGTTTTCCATCACGAACGCAGCCGGCTGGAGCCGCTTCAGGATGCGGATGTACTGCTTGTATAGGAAGTGCTTTGGGTCGTCCTCCGCCTTATAGTCCTTGATTCCGCGATTACGGGCGCGACCGACAAGGGAATATGCCTGACACGGTGGTCCACCAATCAGAATAGTGTTCATCCCGTGAGTCCGCTTGAGCTGATCTACGTGCTGATTGAGAATTGTTTCAGTAGCTGGCAATCCAAGTTCGAGCATGAGTGAATGCCGGCGCGCAGCCATCCACTGCTCCGGATAAAGGGAGTTCCAGTCAGGCTCGGGACCTCCCCGCTTCAAAAAGTCGTAGTACTCCTGGGGGAAGGCTTGATCAAACTGACGAAGAAAGCCTCTCAGTAGCAGTGTTGAATAGGCCGCCGGCTCTTTCTCGATAGACAGAACTATGTCGAAGGGATGCGAGCCATCCGGTGCCGTGACAGCCGAGAATCCCTCTGCCAAGCCGCCCGGGCCTGCGAATAGGTCGACCACAGCGAACTTGGACATGGGAGCAGTCATCTGTAATGTTTATACCAGGTTGGAGCGGCCTAGGAGCGCTGTTGTGGAAGCGACAGCCCATCTTCAATGCCAGAAGGGCTTTACAATAGAAAATGACCGACGTCCATAGCCCCGATCAGCGTAGGCGGAACATGGCTGCTATCAAGGGAAAGAACACTCGCCCCGAGATTGTCGTTCGCACGGTGCTTCATTCTCTGGGGTATCGCTTTCGGCTACACAAAGCCAACCTTCCTGGGCGACCAGACATCGTGATGCCGAAGTACCGGACAGCCATTTTTGTGAATGGGTGCTTCTGGCACTGCCATGAATGCCGGTTTGGTAAGGTCATTCCCGCGACCAGATCCGAATTCTGGGCAGACAAACGACGAGGGACAGTGGAGCGAGATGCTAGGAAGCGTGGCGAACTGGAATTGGCCGGCTGGCGGGTGATAACAATTTGGGAGTGCGAGACGCGGTCAACGGAGGATCTTCGATCTAAGCTGGTGTCATTGCTCGGGCTACGTTAGGCCAGTGCTTGAAGCCGCTTTTCTGCGAAGGCTCCGGCGCTCGGCCAGTCAGCCGACACGAACAACAGTGTCGTTTCTCCTTTAGTTTCCTCAGTGACTACAAAGTAAGACACCGCATTCCAGTCTTCTCTCGCTGAGTCTTCAACTTCCTGCCAGACGGCCTCAGCGAAGTCGGGGCTCCCCGGATCCGGGAGCGCCTCTTGCTCCAGTGTCAGTCGCAAAGAGCCAAGAGCCGCCTCATCCATACTCTGGAATACCTCTCGCGCGAATGCGGGATCATATGTCTTGAGGACGCGAATGCGTTTCCCGTTTGCTTCCTCGTCCATGAAAATCTCTTGCTGCGGCATAGGTGATAACTCCACTTCATCTTTGTTTGCGCGAGGCGCGAAGGAGTCCAGTATCCCCTTTGACGCCGACCGCAAGTGACCTCAGGTCGCCACTCGCGCCTTTGCGAATTTCAGACAATCGGCCAGATGCAAATCGACCGTCGGTTCGTCAAAGGCCTCGAAAATAATACCGCCGCTGCGCTTGTTGACCTCATACATGAAATCCGCGATGGCCGCGTCATAGGAATTGAACCAAGACTCCGTTCCAAGGAGCCTAAAGATTCCGCTGACTATAGGCTGTCTGAACGCGGTATCCGCGCGATCCATGATTTGCAGGCGAATGTTGGCTCTCGCCAATAGCCGCTGTAATCCTTGCTCAATGTTCTCCGGCGAAGCAAGCGATGCAAGGTGGCCATTCCACCAGAGCCGGCCAATCGCATTTTGGTCGCGGCAGCCACGCATGCCGCTTGCGAAAAAGTGCAGACGGACAGCTGGAACGACATTCTGTTCCGATTTAAGCCATCGCTCCCGCGCGTATTCTAGGCACTCTACATGGCAAAGCCGAGCCCAGAGCCGTTCCTCCCGTGCGAGGGCTGGTGTCATGCCCTTCATGTTGCCGAATACAAGCAGGGAGTTCTTCACCTCAGCTTCGGGAGTACCGGAGGCGTCTAAGCTAGACACTATTGATGGATCCCACTCGGCGAGTCGGCTCTCGATGGCCCAGCCGCTCTGTACCGCAAGGTCAGTGAAGCTTCCAGATTTGTAACGCTCCGCGTTCTGCTCGACCGTCCCCGACAACTCTTCCAGAACGGTCGCCGATAGCAGCTTCATGGGCTCTGAGGTCATGCTTCATCTCCTTCATATTGTGTGAGCAGGCTCAGCGAGCCAAACGGTTGTGAGAGTATCTTCTGGGCATCATTGAGCAACTCAAGCTTCTGAATATCGATGTTTGTCAGCTCGCAGCGTGCTTTGAACGGATGTAGCCAACGATATGGTTCAAAGGGTTCGAATCCGGCCTCACCCAGTTGCTCCAGAACTTCCATGATGATCGGGGCATAGAGGGCGTTCATCACCACCGCCCGCGTATCGTCGTCGGTCTGCCGAAGTTCTTGTACGAGTTGATATGTCTTCTCACCCATCTTGATAGAGACTCGATCTTGCTCGGTATCAATCTCGAACCGACCTTCGGGAATCTCCTCTGAGGATATGATTTCGAAGATTGATTCGACGGCTGGCAGCGGTGGTCGTGTCACCTCGATGATCAACTCATCATCGAGCGCCAGTATTTGTCCCGCCTCTATATCTATGGCGCCGCTAAATTCCGGATGGGCACCAGCCGGGCTGTAGGCAGGGATTGGCTTGACCGACCAGACGATGGGCCTGATCTGCACACGCCCGAGCAAAGCACCTGGGAGCGAAGTCATGGGACCCAGTCGGAAACCCGATGCGCTGAAGGCGACGAAAGCCCGTTTCCTGGCACCTGACAAAACAGCCAAACGCCGCTGATCCATTTTGGATCAGGGCCACTATATCTGGCTGATCGAGCCTTGCTGCGCAATGGATGGAAAGTTGATTGCTCTTGTCTTCCTCACGGTAGACGATCTCGGTGTCGAATAGTGCACCGGAGATATCAGTCGACCAAGGCGCGAGTACCGGATGCGGATAGCTGGTGGATTCTGAAATCTTCATCTTAAGCTTCCCCTTGTACAGCTACTTCCGGAAAACTATTGGCCGATAGTTCGATGGGCCCAACGAACGGCTCGACGAAAGTGACGTCTACCTGGGTTCGTTGCCCGGCGGTGACTGTGGTTTTCAGCTTGCCCTTCACAACTTTGCCAGATGATGTCCCGTTCAATAACAGCTCAACGTCATCACCCAGACCAGTGGCTGCTACAGTAATTTCGACATCACCGTCCGCCATTGGTGTGAAGAATATCGTTCGAGCATGACCATCGCCCTTGTGCGGGATCGCCGACCGAACGTCCTCCAACGGTACTGTCGGCCTTGAGCCGGCTGGCTTAGTTGTTTTTCTCTTTGCCTTATGAGTACGAACCTTTCGCGTGTGATCCTTGTTTGGTCCGCGTCGCCGCCTGCTCGCGCCCTTTCCCCCCACCGCCGGAGATTTAGCGCGCTGATTTTTGCGAGCCTCGCCAAATTGGAAGCGGTCCGGATCCTTCTCGGCATTTTCGTCATCTGTCGCGCCATCGGCGCCGCCTGCGGCGAATAGGTGTGACAGTTCCTCCAACTGGCTGCGGTCGATGTCCTCGATATTAGCTTCTGACCTGATGATCTCGCGAACACTGCTAATAAGAGCCTTGACTTGCGCCTTCGCCTTCTGCAACGCTGCAGTGTCCACAATCCGCTCGGGTTCGAACGCGTCGTGAGCTGGGTTCTCCAGCTGCTTGAGTAGCTCGCTCGGCTTTCTACCTGTCTCTCCCGTTGCAGGCTCGAGAACAGCAATGAACTCACGCGTGCCGGGGAAGCGTTTCATGGGCAAGCCGAACTTGGCGAAGTTATCGCAGATGTAAATGCCATTCCGAAGAACATGGACCTCCCGAGGTAGACCCTCAGCAATCAGCAGGTGAAGGGTGAATTCGCCAAGTCCCGGAACGGATTATACGATGTCTTGTGGCAGCGTCTGAGCGAATGCACCGAATTAGCCTCCTTGCTCTTTCGAGTTCGAGGAGCTGATCATTGTCCTTGGCGGCTTGTTCAATGTTGGCGGATGCGAGAATGCCATCAAGCGAGGGCTGGTTTATCTGAATAGACCCGCTCTTTAGCGAGAACTCAATCTGTTCGCGATCAATCGCGAGGAAGAAGTTGGTGGCTAGAGACAGAGCCATTCGATCGACCCAGTTGTCCTGTTCCCGAAAGCCGACTGCGAAAATCGACGTTCCAATATCGCTCCGTGTAATCCAATGTGGCACTTCTGATTCATTCTCGATGGCCGCAAAGCCGGGATTGCCCCAGTAACCTTCCGCCGAAAGCTTCTTATCCCCGTCGGTATGGGAGATAAGGCGCAAACGGCCCTGCGCCGCAAACTTGGTCTCGCCCGAACTCTTCTCGTAGAAGCGGCTCGAATAGATAACAGTCTGAAGGTCTGAGACGGCATACGCG
>DHWW01000148.1 GCA_002413385.1 Granulicella sp. UBA5172 | reverse complement strand
CTCCAACCGAATTGGGTGCCCCACGTCTCGCTTCTGAGACGTGGGTTTGCGATGCTGCGACAGATCCACAACAGACTCCAGCGCCGCCGCCGCCTCGCCCTTCAGATCACTAGCCTTGCCCAGCAGGGCCACCCGCACCTGGCGTCCAGCCTCAGCCAGGCGAAGCGCCGCCACCATCCCGTCGCCGCCGTTATTTCCCTTGCCTGCCAGGACCACCACCAGCCCCTCGCCCGCAAATCGCCGCTCGCAAAACCGCGCCACGGACCGCACCCGCGTTCAACATCAGCGTCCCCACCGGCACGCCAGCTTCCACCGACCGCCGGTCCGCCGCGCCCATCTCTTCTGCCGTCAGAATCTTCATCGCGAGGACTGCCTCATCCAATAGGATGCAACAGCTTACCGCCCGCCGCCACTACTCTGCCGCACCGAAGCCGCCGTCTCTGTCTTGGGCTGGAAGTAATTCCGGTCATACATCGCCCGATAGAACGCGCCAGTCAACTCTGCCGCCTTGGGCCCAAACGTCGGCTTCCCGCCTTCCAGGAAGATCACCGTCACAATCCGTCCCGTCGGAGCATCGCCATAGCTCACAAACCAGCCAAACCGTGTCCCGTTATCCGAGCAGGTACCCGTCTTCCCAAACACCGGGAACTGCTCGAAGTTCGTCCGCAACGACCGCGCCGTACCGTTCGAAAAGTCTACCGCTCCCTGCATCCCAGGCAGAATCTGCGGAATCACGTCCTTGATATCCAGCAGCCTCTTCACCTTCGGCTGGAAGTCGGCCACGTCGGCCTGCGTCGTCGGATGCTGCAGGTAGTACAGCGTCCCTCCGTTCGCAATCGCACTTACCAAAGCGCCCAGCTGCAACGGGGTCATGCTGATGCTCTCGCCAAACGAGCACATCCTTCCCACTCCGCCGCTCGCCTGCGGCAGCACCTTATCCGGATACACGCCCAGCTGCTCGCCCGGAATGTTGTAGCCCGCCAGCTCGCCCAGCCCAAACTCATTTGCGTAGTGCTTCACGCGCTCAAAGCCCATCGTGCGCCCCAGCACCTCGAAGTACAAATTGATCGACCTCGCCAGCGCATGCGTCAGGTCAACCGAGTAGTGTCCACCCAGGTTGACCGGCGTATCCGCCTTCACCAGGCCCTCTTTCAGTGCCGCCAGCGCCACCGCCACCTTGATCGTGGAGCATGGTTCCGCACCAGCACTCAGCGCCAGCTTCTGGTTCACCATCGCCAGAATGCGTCCGTCCGACGGATCGAGCGCCAGCACCGTTCCATTCATATTGCCCAGCGCTTCAACCGCCGCTGCCCGCACCACCGGGATCTTCTCCCGCCGTCACATCGCCCGCGGCCACATTGTCGGCAAAGCTGCTCGCTGTAAACCGCTCGCTGTAGCGCCTCCCCCGCCACCCTCTCACAGGCCTCACCACGGCATGTCCATGGGCCGGAACCCTTGCAACCGCTCGATGCCCCGTGACACTCCGATGCACACGGCCATGCGAAATCCGATGCGCACTGCGTTTACTGCTCGAAGCCGCGTGATGCGATGCAGCAACGGTCCTATGCCTCACGGAGTGCCTCGTCGTGTCCGCGTTCGCCGCGCCCACACCCAACAGAAACGCGATCACCAACCCTATAATTCTCGGTCCCATCTACTCTCTTCTCTGTGTTGCTCTTGCGCCTCGTACCATCAATTCACGGTGGGAAGAATCATCTGACTCTGCGCCCGCGAAAGAGTTACAGCAAACCCAACCTTTTATTGCTTCCGTCTCAGGAACGCTGGGATGTCGAGCTCATCGTTGTCGGCCGTGCTCTCTGCGGCATATCCAGCAAACGATGGAACCCTCACATCCGGCCACTGCTTGGATCCCGCATTCTCCGCAGTCCTGGCAGAATCCTCCACCTTCGTCTTGCGAAAGAAATCATCATCAAACACCGAAGCACGCACTGGAAGCAGCTCCGGCGAAGACTCCTTCTCAGCCGCCACACCCCGGCTCGCCGCACCCTGGTTCGCGGCGCCCTGATGATCGATCTCTACATCCCCATCCGCCTCATCCTCGGGTCTCGAGAGGTCTATGCTACTCTCCCACCCCAACTCCGGAATGTGTTCGACGATCACCGGGCCATGCACCGGCCCAGGCATCGGCTCACGATGAGTCACGACGATTGGCTCTTCCACCGCAGCTTCCTGCGAAGGCTGCTCCTGCTTCACCAGTTGCTCCACCGGCCGCTCCACCGGCGCAGCCGTGATCTGTGCAAACTCAATCCGTGGTGCCGGCTCCTGCCATGCCTGCTGCCGCGCCGTCTCGTAGTAAGACGACACCGGAAAGCTCGGCCGCTGCACCGGGACCGCGACCACCGGCTCCGGAACAACAACAGCAGCGGGTGCTTCCATCACGGGCTCCACCTGCGCCTCTACAACTGCAGCCTCGGGAGCGAGTCGTATCGCCGGCATCGCTGCCTGCGACGCAAAAATGATGGGTTCAGCCGGCATCGCAGGCTGCTCCGCCTCACCTGCAAACCGTGCCACCACCGGCCTCGTCACAATCCGCGGAGACACAGCCTCATACCGGCTCCCGTCATGCTGTACCGTCGGCAACCCTGCTCCGGCCATCATCCGTTCCCGCCGCGCGGGCATCGCCTCGTTACGAAACCCGGTAGCGATCACCGTAAACTTCACATCGTCGCCCATGCTCTCATCCAGCACCGCGCCGAAGATAATATTCGCGTCCTCGTGCGCCGCCTCCTGGATGAGCGATGACGCCTCATTCACCTCGCTCAGCTTCAAGCTGCTCGAGCCGCTGATATTAATCAGAATCCCGCGAGCTCCATCGATCGCTCCATCTTCCAGCAGCGGCGAAGCCATCGCCGCCATCGCTGCCTCGCGCGCCCGCCCCGGCCCCGACCGCACCGCCGTCCCCATCACGGCATAGCCCATCCCCGCCATCGTCGCCTTCACATCCGCGAAGTCGCGATTGATCACCCCGGGAATCGTAATGATGTCCGAGATCCCCTGCACGCCCTGCCGCAAAATATCATCGGCAATCCGGAAGCTCTCGAAGAATCCCGCATCCTTCGCCGTCGTCAGCAGCTTTTCATTCGGAATCACGATCAGCGTATCGACCGCTTCCAACAACTCCTGCAATCCATATTCGGCCTGCATCGCGCGCCGCTTCCCCTCGAACCCAAACGGCCGCGTCACCACCGCGATCGTCAACGCTCCCATCTCGCTCGCCAGAGATGCAATCACCGGTGCCGCACCGGTGCCCGTTCCACCGCCCAGGCCTGCGGTCACAAACACCATATCCGCGCCCTCAAGCGCCTCAATGATCTTGTCGGAATCCTCCAACGCTGCACGTCGCCCGATATCCGGATTCGCTCCCGCACCCAGCCCGCTCGTCAGCTTCACGCCCAACTGCAGCTTGATCGCCGCATTGGAACCTTCCAGCGCCTGCACATCCGTATTCGCCGCGATAAACTCCACGCCTTCAACATTCGCCGCAATCATGCGATTAATCGCATTATTGCCGCCGCCGCCTACGCCGATCACCTTGATCCGCGCACTTCGTCTGGTCTCATCGTGATAGTAAATACGGAGGGCGTCTTCCGGCGGATTGGGCATAGGCGTATCTCCTCAGGCGTTTGCGAAATGGCTCTCTTCATTCTGCACGGTCAATGCGTGGAAAGCATTCAGGAAAACCCTTCCCGCATCTATCTCGGTTACCATCCGTCCCGTCCTATTGCGACGACGGCAGATGAAACACGATCGCTGCGCCAATCGACATCACACCGATCGACCCCGGACCATCCGTGGTAGCCGAGCCTCCGAACCGGTTCATATTGCCAATCCCAACCTCGATTGGCCGAAAATCAAGTACCGGAAACACATGGATGTCCACACCCGCGAATCCCTCGTACACCAGGAAATTATCCTCGGATCGCGCCATCGGTACTCCAGAACCATTCAGCGAAGTCGCTCCAAACGGCAGCGTCGCATTGCTCCGCGCATAGCCAGCCGACACCTGCGCATACGGACTCAGCCACGAGTAGTGCGTATGAAATGAACCCCTCAACCCCAGCAGCACGTTGTCGTACCCTGTCGCGTTGTTCCCGCCCGCCGAGCTCGTCGCCGACTTGTTCGAATGTTGCGTGCCGCCGCGCAGATCAATGCCCAGCCGCACCGGCCCTATCGTGCGGAAGTCGTAATACGCTCCAGCCTGAATCCCCGCAGGATTCACCGCGCCACCGCTACTGGAGCACTTGCCCTGCGGATCGAAGCACGTCATGCCGCTAAGCCGCGTTGCCGTGTAGCCCACATACACACCCGCCTGGGCTCGCGCCGCAACGGCACACCCAAGCCCCAACAAAACTACTGCCAAATTCTTGCAAAATCTCATATCGATTAGTCTACCGTCTGCGCCGCATTTCGGGCTGCACCCCTGCCCTTTGCGCCCGCTTTTCTATAAATCACTGCCGCAGAAAACCAACTTCTGCTCTTGACGAATCCCTATTTCCTATTCCCTATTTCCTGTTCCCTCAATCCCTGCCCTAAAAACTTCCTGCAAAGATCGATTTCAACTTCTGCGCCAGCCCCTGCTCCTCGCTCGCCTTCCGCACCTGTGTCCGGTGCGTGTACAGCAGCATTCCAATCGCCGCCGCAAACTCCGGCTTGGCCAGCTCCGGCGGCATCCTGCTCAACGGCACCGGATACCCAATCCGCGCCGGAACCCGCAGCAAACTCTCCGCGTTATCCAGCAACCCGACCAGGTGCGACCCACCGCCCGTAAACACGCAGCCCGCGCCCATCGCCTCCAGCACGCCACCGGTACGCAGATTATCCCGCAGCATCGTCAGCAGCTCCCGCGCGCGCGGCTCCAGAATCTCCGCCAGAAACCTCTGCCGCACCATCCGCGCCGAGTACCCACCCGTCGCCAGATCTCCGCCAATCTCAATCTCATTCAGCTGCGGAACGCTCGTCACCACGCAGTTCCCATACATCCGCTTCAGCTGCTCGGCCTCGTCCACGCTCACATGCAGCCCAACCGCGAGGTCATTCGTAAAGTGGTCGCCGCCAATCGGCAACACCGCCGTATGTGCCACCGAGCCCTCAAAATACACCACCAGCTCCGTCGAACTCGCGCCGATATCCACCACGCACACGCCCAACTCGCGCTCGTCGGCTGACAGCACCGCCTCCGCCGCCGCAATGCCCTCGAACACCGTATCCACCACCTCAAGCCCCGCGCGATTCGCGCACGTCACCACGCTCTGCGCCGCACTCCCAGAGCAGGTCGACAGGTGCAGACTCACCTCCAGCCGGTTCCCCACCATCCCCACCGGATCGTGAATCCCTCCCTGATCGTCCAAAATAAATTGCTGCGGCAGCAAGTGCAGCACCTCGCGATCGGGAGCCAGTCCCACCGACCTCGCACGGTCGATCGCCGACCGCAGCAGGCCCTGGATCGAGCCCAAGAGCCGTCTGTCTCTTATACACA
>DHWW01000222.1:16426-44678 GCA_002413385.1 Granulicella sp. UBA5172 | reverse complement strand
GACAACGGCAGCGAGTTCATCAACAAAACCGTCGCACAACTGCTGGAAAAACTGCGCGTCGAACAAACCAGGAGCCGGCCTCGGCAGAGCGGCGACAATGGCCTGGTGGAGACCAAGAACGGCGCGGTCATTCGCAAACACATCGGCTATGGATACATCGATGCCAGCCACGCAGACCGCATCAACGACTTCTATCAGGAGTACTTGAATCCGTATCTGAACTATCATCGTCCCTGTGCTCAGGCGGACGTGAAGATCGACCAGAAAGGGCGCAAGCGTGTAAGTTACAAGCGCTATCAGACCCCGCTGGAGACCCTGTCGCTGTTGGACAAACCAGGACAATACCTGCGCGAGGGACTGAGTATGAACGCGCTGAAAAGGGTCGCCGCGGCCATCAGCGATACCGACGCGGCGCGGCGGATGCAGCAAGCAAAAGCCAAACTCTTTGAGCGATTACGGCTGACCGCGTAGGATCGATGGCCAACCAACAGGGCCGAGGAAATGGCGGTCTATGGAAAGCCCGGAAAACGATGATGCTGTTTTCCACCCTTCCCACAGACCTTGGAAATCGCTCCAACAGAGCAGCGGAAAATGAACATCATGCGGAGCGATTCCCACATTCCCTCCGCCCCGGAACCAACTGCTAAGCTGAGTTGAATTCAAAACCCGAAAGGACAAAACCCGCTTCGCCTACCCTTCGCTCCCTTCAGGCTCATCTTTCGATTGGAAAAGACTTCTCTGGATGATTTGGCCTCCCAGCACGATGACCAAACTCTCGGCGCCAGACATCGGTGGGACGGGATTAGCGCTTATCTCCGGGCTAGAAGCACAATCCAGGAGATCCACGGCGGCTCGCAGAACATCTCCGGACCGACTTGGACGGATTGTCCAGGTGGGTGCGTGGCCCGCGCTCCGCATGCACTTGCGACGGCATGGTAGCCTAAATTCATTCTGAAATTGGCGTCTTTCGGCAAGCATTGCCTGAGGCAAGACGGCAAAGAGGCCGTATCTTGCCTGCAGCAATAGAGGAGCACATTCAACATGGGACGTCCTATAAAGGCGGTGACCGCAATACCGCGGACGACGATCACCGAAGCCGCATTTGAACAACTGATTGCCAACGTGGTCAATGGAACTTGGGCAGCGGGCGATCGCCTCCCCCCGGAGCGCGATCTCTGCCAACAGTTCGGCATAGCCCGCACGTCCCTGCGTGAGGCGCTCAAAGCCATGGAACTTGTCGGCATGCTGGACAGCCGTGTGGGCGATGGCACGTTTGTGTGCGAACGGTCGGAGTTTCTCTCCCGTCCTCTCCTCTGGGCTTTTACCGGGACCGACCATAACGAGTTGCAAGACATCATGGAGGCTCGCACGATCATCGAAGAGAATCTTGCCGGCCTGGCTGCCGAACGTGCTTCCGACCAGGACATCGCGAACATCGGAGAGGTTGTCCAGGAGATGTCTGAAAGCATCGCGGCGGGCACATCGATCCTCGAAGCCGACATGCGCTTTCACCTGTTGGTCGCCAAGGCGGCACAGAATGAAGTACTGAAGAACGCGGTTCAACTGCTGCGCAACGTGATGCGGCAGTGGCTCTATTACAAGGTGCTCATCCCCAACGTGGCACCCGCGGTTCTGGATCGGCACAGGGCGATCTATCGCGCTATCGCCGCGCGGAAGCCCAGCGCGGCCCGTTCGGCGATGCGGAGGCACCTGGAGGAGACCGTGCAACTGGTGACGCAGGTGGTCGAGCAGCATGAAGTCGGGTCCGGGAAGAAGGTGGTCAAGACTCGGTCCGGCCCCGCTAAAACAGCGGCATCACGCCCTGCGGCGAAGATGAAACGGATCAGTTCAAAAGGAACTTTGTAAGTGCCGGACAATAGATAAAGAAAGAAACGAGCAAGCCCATCAGGCACGCGAGCGCCAGACTGTGCAGCAAGACGAAGCGAAGGATGCTCCCTTCCTTGCCATAAATGCCGGTGGCAGTGCTGGCGACGACCACGCTCTGCGGAGCGACCATTTTGCCCATCACGCCACCGCCTGAATTGGCCGCCGCCATGATGTACGGCGAAATGTTCAACTGCTGGGCGGTGAGCTTCTGAAGGCTTCCGAAGAGAACGTTGGACGAGGTATCGGACCCGGTCGACGCCGTGCCAAGCCACCCAATCAACGTTCCGAAAAATGGATAGAGCAGGCCAGTGCGCGCAAAGGCCAGCCCGAGGGTCGCGTCCATTCCGCAGAAGCGCGTCACGAATCCAAGACCCATGAGCGCGGCGATGGTGACCATCGTAAACCGCGTGGCCTTGACGGTTTCCATCAACGTGGCACCCACCTGACGGCCGCGGAGACCCATGGCGAAGGCGGCGAGCAGAGCAGCGAGAAAAATGCCGCTCCCGGTGGCGGAGATCCAGTTGAAGACGAACACCGCGGGCTCTGCCGCTGCTTTGGGTACAGCCGGAGGCATGCGCGACACCACCCGATCGAGTCCCGGCACATGGAGGCGGATCGTGCTCAGCCCGTCGACCCAGGCTCCGTATTTCGGAGCTCCCCAAAGCGTGACGAACATGGTGAGGATGATCCATGGCAGGGCCGCGCGGAAAACCACGCTTGCCCGCCCGGCGTTGACGCCGCGCGACAGATGCGTCACATCTTCAAGCTTCGCATTGAGGATCCGCTTCGGCTTCCAGACGCGCAGGAACAGCACGAGAGCGGTGATCGTGACCACCGAAGCGATGATGTCGACCAACCACGGCCCATGCAACCGAGCGATCATCAACTGGGTGAAGGCGAAGGTCACACCGGCCACAAAGATCGCGGGCCAGACCTCCAGCATCGCCTTGAAACCGGCGTAGGCCCAGATGAGCCAGAACGGAACCAGGATGCAGAACGGCGTGAGTAGAACGGCGACAACGCGGGTCAACACCAGCGTGTCCAACCCTGTAACGCCGTGCAGCGCGATGATCGGGATCCCCAGGCCGCCGAAAGCCACGGGCGCGGTATTGGCGAGCAAGGCCAGCCCCGCCGCCTGCACCGGCTTGAAACCAAGGCCCAGCAGGATGGTGCCGCAGACCGCGACGGGTGTCCCGAAGCCCGCTGCCCCTTCAAAGAAAGCGCCTAGACAGAACGCAATCAGGAGCAACTGCAGTCGGCTGTCCTCGGTGATGTCGGTCATGCATTGCTGCAGCAGGACAAATCGCCCCGCCTTCACCGTCAGGTGATACATGAAGATGACCGGAAAGATGATCCAGAAGATGGGGAAGAGCCCGTAACCCGCTCCGTAAGCCGCGGCCAGGCTGGCGAGGATGACGGGCATATGGAAGACGAAGACCGCGATCGCGAAGGCCGTTGCCAGCGCGAGCAGGGCCGCCCTGTGGGCCTTGAGCTTGAAGCCAACGATGGTGGTCAGCAAGACCAGCAACGGCAGCGCCGCCCAGGCTGTCGACAACCACCAGTGGTGCGTGGGGTCATAGCCCTGGGCCCAGTGAGCGGATCCCGTGGAACCGGAATTTTGCAGAAAGAGCAACGCGGAGAAGCCGGTTTCGTGAAAGGTAGATGTAATCATAGGGTTCAGTCGACCAGCTCCCGCTTTTGCAAATGTGTCGCCTATTATGTAACGCTGAACGGAGGCTTGTAAAGAGCTTTGGCCAGACCATTCTACCTATCTGGAATTTTGCGCCCACCGTCCGCGCTGAAGGTGGCCGCGGCCCGCTACTGGATTTACTCAATTCAAAAGCTGTCCAGCACTTGTGCAGGAACGTGTCGGGAGACTACATTGGTCTGATAATCAGAAGACCCGCGAAGGCGCCGCCGCGACAAAGAGACCAGGCGTGGCAGACTGACAATACGGAGGATATTTCGGGATGAGTGAATTCGGCAAAGGCATTGAGTTCAGGGCTCCATTGACAGAGCGTTACGCGGAGATTCTGAGCCCCGGAGCGGTCTCGTTTCTTGTCGGGCTGCAGCGTGCGTTCAATGGCCGCCGCAAGGAGTTGCTGGCCAGGCGCGTTGAACGCCAGGCGCGGCTGGATGCAGGAGAGATGCCGGACTTTCTGCCCGATACCAGGAACATTCGCGAGGCTGACTGGACCTGTGCACCGATCCCTGCCGATCTCCAGGACCGCCGCGTCGAGATCACCGGCCCCGTGGATCGCAAGATGGTCATCAACGCGCTGAACTCCGGCGCGAAGGTCTTCATGGCTGATTTTGAGGATTCGACGACGCCGACCTGGAACAACGTGATGGAAGGCCAGATCAATCTGCGCGATGCTGTGCGCCGGACGATCACTTTCAGTGATCCGGTTACGAAGAAAAACTATCAACTGGTCGAGAAGCCCGCCGTGCTCTTCGTCCGGGCGCGCGGCTGGCACCTGGAGGAGCAGCACATGCTTGTCGATGGCGAGCCGATGAGCGGCTCGATCTTCGACTTCGGCCTGTACTTCTACCACAATGCGAAGGAGTTGCTCGCGCGCGGCTCCGGACCGTATTTCTACCTGCCCAAGATGGAGAGCCACATGGAGGCGCGCCTGTGGAACGACATCTTCGTTGCAGCGGAGGCCGAGATCGGCGTGCCCGCTGGAACGATACGCGGGACGGTGCTGATCGAGACGATCCTGGCAACGTTCGAGATGGACGAGATCCTGTATGAGCTGCGCGACCACTCCGCCGGGCTAAACTGTGGCCGCTGGGACTACATTTTCTCGTACATCAAGAAGCTTGCCGGGGACACCTCCATCATCCTGCCGGATCGTGCGCAGATCGGGATGACGACCCACTTCATGCGGAGCTATTCTCTGCTGTGCATCAAGACCTGCCACCGGCGCAACATTACGGCGATGGGGGGCATGAGCGCGCTGATCCCGATCAAGAACGATCCGGAAGCGAACGAGAAGGCGATGGCGGGGGTGCGCGCCGACAAGGAACGCGAAGCGACCGACGGCCACGACGGCACATGGGTTGCTCATCCAGGGCTGGTACCGATCGCCATGGAGATTTTCGACCGGCTGATGCCGCAACCGAACCAGATCAGCAAGAAGCTGCCGGACTATACCGCGACCGCCGCCGACCTGCTGCAGCCGCCCACGGGCAAGATCACGGAAGCCGGATTGAAGCAAAATATCGCCGTCGGCCTCGGGTATGTCGAGGCGTGGCTGCGCGGCATCGGGTGCGTTCCGCTCTTCAACCTGATGGAGGATGCCGCGACCGCGGAGATCAGCCGCGCACAGCTTTGGCAGTGGGTGCATCACGGCGCTGTGCTCGACGACGGACGCGCGGTGACGGCCATGCTGTGCGATGCGTATATTGAGCAGGAGCTGGCCGGAGCCAGGGAGAAGTTCGATGCTATCCGATACCAGGCGTATGAACAGGCAGCGGTGCTGATGCGCGCACTGATCCAGGCGCCGAAGTTCCCGGACTTTCTCACCGTGCCAGCCTATGCCGAAGTGATGGCGAAGGAGAAGTTCGAGACGACCGCATGAGGACACGATGGAGAACTCCATGCACGCACCCGAACCGGTGATGCTTCCCGCGACTGTGCTTGCCGAGCTGGAATCGGCGGTGGGTCGCGATGGCCTGATCGTGGAACCAAGTCAGTTGCAGACATATGAGTGCGATGGACTGACGGCGATTCGCACGGTGCCTTCGGCGGTCGTGCTGCCTCTCTCGACCGAGCAAGTGCAGGCGGTAGTGCGCGTCTGCGCAACACATGCGATTCCCTTCGTCGCCCGCGGCGCGGGCACAGGCCTTTCCGGAGGAGCAATGCCTGCGCGGGGCGGCATCGTCATCAGCTTCGCGCGCATGACGCAGATCCTGAACGTCGACCTTCCCAATCAGCGGATGACGGTGCAGCCGGGCGTCATCAACAATCATTTGACCGCGCGCGTGGCTCCATTTGGCTACTTCTATGCGCCAGATCCTTCGTCTCAATCGGTCTGCACGATCGGCGGCAACGTTGCGGAGAACGCCGGTGGCGCTCACTGCCTGAAGTATGGCTTCACCACGACTCACGTACTTGGACTGGAGATTGTGCTGCCTACGGGCGAGTTGATGCGCATCGGTGCGCCGAGTTGCGATGCTCCAGGCTATGATCTCACCGGAGTCTTCGTCGGCTCGGAAGGCACGCTGGGAGTGGCGACCGAGGTGACGCTGCGGATTGTGAAGAAACCCGAGGCGATACAGGTCTTGCTGGCAGCCTTCGATAGCATCACCGGAGCGGCACAGACGGTTTCGGACATTATCGCGAATGCGATACTGCCGGCAGCGATGGAAATCATGGACAGGCTTTCGATTCAATCGGCCGAGGCCGCCGTGCATCCGAACTATCCGGTATGTGATGCCTTGCTGCTGATCGAACTGGATGGCCGCTCAGCGGAAGTCGATCTGCAGATGGAGCAGGTGCGCCAGATGTGCCGGAACAACGGCGCGTGGGAAGACCGGCTGGCGCAAACAGAGCGGGAACGCATGTTGGTGTGGAAGGGCCGCAAGGCAGCATTTGCCGCTGCCGGAAGGCTCGCGCCCAACTACATCGTGCAGGATGGCGTGATTCCGCGCACCAAGCTTCCCGACGTGCTGAAGAGGATTGGGGAGATGTCAGAAGCCGTTGGCCTGCGCGTCACCAATGTCTTCCATGCCGGCGACGGCAACCTGCATCCGATCGTGCTCTACGACGCCTCGATTGCCGGCCAGGAGGCGATCGCTGTGGACCTCTCCCTGCGCATCCTGAGGGTGTGTGTCGATCTGGGCGGCTCCATCACGGGAGAACATGGCGTGGGCCGCGAGAAGCAGGAATCTATGGGATACATGTACGCCGAACCGGATTTGGAAACGATGCAGCGCGTCCGCCATGCCTTCGATCCGCACAATCTCTCCAACCCCGATAAGCTGTTTCCGCGCCCACGGCTGTGCGGCGAAAAGACCGGGCCATACACTCCGCATCCGCTGGAGACTGCCGGCGTAGCCGAATATTTTTGATTGCTCGAGCAGGACGATCGATGACTATTACTTCACCAACAGCAACGCATGAATTCGCCGCTTCGATCGTCGGAGCGGAGCACGCGAAGATCCTAGACGAATGCTGTAGCGCGGCGCCCGCAGACGCACAGCAGGCTTCAGAGATGCTGCGCTTTGCCAACGAAAATGGCTTGGCTGTGAACGTGGAAGGCTCCGGCAGCAAACTCGGCTGGATCAACGAAGGACGCACGGACCTTCGCGTGTTGACGCATCGGATGAGCACGATGCGCGAGCATACATGGCAGGACATGACCTGCACCGTCGAGGCCGGCTGCACCTGGCTGGCAATGCAGACAGCGCTCGCCGAACACGGCCAGCATGTGGCTCTCGACCCGTTGTGGCCGGAGAGAGCGACCGTTGGCGGAGTGGTCGCCGCTAATGATTCCGGCGCGCTCCGCCTGCGCTATGGGGGTCTGCGCGATCTGGTGATCGGCATGACGCTGGTGCTCGCGGACGGCACCATCGCTCGCAGCGGAGGCAAGGTGGTGAAGAACGTTGCGGGCTATGACCTGCCCAAGCTGCTCTGCGGATCCTTCGGCACACTTGCGCTGATCACGGAGGTCACATTCCGCCTGCACTCCATCGCTCGCCAGACTGCGAGCCTTACGGTGACAGCCGCTACGGCCGATCCGCTGGGCAAACTACTTCTCGTGTTGCTGGATTCGCAACTCAACATCCAGTCCATGCAACTGCGGACCGATGTAGCGGGCTTTGCACTGGACGTTCGCGTCGCCGCGCATCCCGCGGTGCTATCGAGTCAGCAGGATGGTCTCGCTGGCGTTGCCGAGAGCATGGGTCTCCGTGCTGAAGCATCAGCGGGGCAGGAATGGGCGGCACGCGAGCAGATCTTTGCTCCTTCCGCTTTCGTGTTCAAAGCCACGATGCTGCCCACGGAAATCGCGGCTGCGGCGCAGGCGATTCTCGATCTCGGAGGGAGTACGGTGGTTCAGGCGACCGGCATTCTTATGGGAAACCTGCCCGGCTTCAGCTCACCGCATCGGCTTGCAAGTCTTCGTGCGCGACTCGAAGCAGTGGGCGGCTCGCTCACGGTGCTGCAAGCCCCGTCAAAGACCGATTTCGACCGCTGGGGAACGTTGCCGGGCAGCTTGCCCCTGATGCGTGCGGTGAAGCAGCAGTTCGATCCCCACGGGATCCTCAATCCCGGCCGCTTTCTTGGAGAGATCTGATGAATCCACTGGTACAACTCGCCGCTCCAACAGCTTCCAACTTAGATGCGCACAATCCTCCCGAGAAGGAGTTGATCGACGATTGTGTGCATTGCGGATTCTGTTTGCCGGCATGTCCGACGTATCTCTTGTGGGGCGAAGAGATGGACTCGCCGCGCGGGCGAATTTATATGATGAAGAAGGCCATGCAAGGCCAGATACCCCTCGACACAACGTTCCAGACCCACATGGACAACTGCCTGGGATGCATGGCCTGCATGACGGCGTGCCCGTCGGGCGTGCAGTACGGGAAGCTGATCGAAGATACGCGGGCGCAGATGGAGCGCAATATTCCGCGCAGTACCGGCGATAGCCTCTTTCGAAAGCTGCTGTTCGCCACGTTTCCGTACTCCGGACGGCTGCGTCTGCTCGCGCTGCCGATGCTGGTGTACCAACGCTCGGGGCTGCAGTCGCTGGTACGCAAGTCGGGGCTTCTGAAGCTACTACCCGCGCGGCTCGCTGCCATGGAAGCGTTGCTGCCGCGCGTTCCCACGCGGCTCTTCTCCAAGCTTCCGCCTGCCGTCGACGCAGACAAGCCAGGCCGCAGGGTCGGCATGCTCTCCGGATGTGTGCAGCAAGTCTTCTTCCAGCATGTGAACACAGCGACTGCACGCGTACTTGCGGCGGAAGGCTGCGACGTGATCATTCCTGAAGATCAAGCTTGTTGCGGAGCTTTGATGCTGCACTCGGGCCTCGACCAGGAGGCCGCCGCCAAGGCGCGTAAACTGATCGCGGCTTTTGAAAGCGCCGGCGTCGAGACCATCGTGATCAACGCTGCCGGTTGCGGCTCGACGATGAAGGAGTACGGATATTTACTGCGCGGCGATCCCCTCTGGGCGGCCAGAGCCGAGGCCTTCAGCGCCAAGTGCAAGGACATCTCAGAAATACTCGCTGAATTACCGTCGCGGACTCCGATGCATCCTCTGCCGATGCGCATCGCCTATCATGACGCCTGTCATCTGCGTCATGCGCAAGGAGTCTTCGAGCAGCCGCGCGCTTTGCTCGGAAGGATTCCTGAGCTTGAAGTTGCCACTGTTGCGGAGAGCGACATCTGCTGCGGCTCGGCCGGCGTCTACAACCTGCTGCATCCTGAGCCGGCCAACGCACTGGGCGATCGCAAGGTGAAGAACCTGCTGGCCATCGAAGCCCACGCCGTCGTCTCTGCCAACCCCGGTTGCCTGCTACAGTTGATGAACGGGCTGCGCCGGCAGGGAATGCATGCGATGCCGACCTTCCATATGGTCGAACTGATGGATGCCTCGATGCGCGGTCTCACGCCCGAGCAGTTGCTTCGCGAACAGGATCGGCAGCGATAGCGCTACTGCACACGCGCGTAGACGTAGGGTCCTTCGGGTACCAACGCGACGCGCGAACCGGGTTGGAGACCGTCGACGGCGGCGGCAACGGCCGCATCCAGGTCGGCGTAATAGTTCTCTCCCAGGGAGCCGATCTGTGGTTTCGTGACGCCGGGTGTATAGAAATACAACTTCGTCTCCAAACCCACCAGTGCTAGCTTTTCGAGTTGCCACTGGTCGACTTCCACCGCAGCGTTACGGATCTCGTCGAGATAGTGCTGATGGCCAGCGTACGCCTCTAGCTTCCGGGCGAACTCCGGCGAGCCAACTCCTTCCGAACATTCGCCGACCACCAGAATGCGGCCGCCTGGTTTGACGATGTGACTCGCCGCCGTAATGCCTTTGATCGTCTGATAGAAGGTGAGATCGAGCGGATATCCCGCAGCACTGGTGATGACCAGATCCGCTAGCGCTGGCAATGGTTCCAGGGATGTGTCCTTCAAGAACTGCACCCCCGCGGCATGCGCTTCTACAGCATTCCCAGCGAATACTCCGGAGATGCTGCGGCTCTGAGTGAGGGTGACATCCAACATGAAATCGTGGCGCGCCATGCTCGCGATCTCCAGCAGTTCCGAGTGCAAGGGATTGTCCGTCGTCGAACCTTCGGTGGCCATTGGCTCGCGCATGAACTTTGGCGAGTGGATAACCTTGATGGTTTCCTGGGCCGCAACGCCTGGTGCAATCAACTTGCGTCCGCCGGAGAAGCCCAGCATCAGGTGCTGCTCGATGAACCCTAGCGTGATGTGCAGGTCCGCGTTCATGAAGCGCTCGTCGATGTAAACCGGTGTGCCATTGCGGGTGGAACCGAGCCAACGATGGTCCGAAAGCTGCTTCGCATCGTGATTGAGAATGCAGTACGTTGACGCGATCTCAGCGCCGACAATCGTCTGAATCTCCGCATCGGTTGCGGCGCGATGCAGACCCGTGGCGATGAGGATGCTGATGCTCTCCACGGGAATGCCTGCCTCGTGCAGGCGGCGCAACAGCGGCGGCAATGTGGTGGAGTTGGGCGCGGGCCGCGTGATATCGCAGATCGAGATGGCGGCACTTTTTTTGCCTGCGGCGAGTTCACGCAGCGGCAGGCAGCCAATCGGATGGTCCAGCGCATGCTCCAACGCAGCGATCGGATCTTCGATCGGCTTGGCGGACCGGCTCTCCACCATCATGTACTCCAGCCCTTCGGGGACATTGAGCTGGATGCCGCTTTTCCCGAACTCGAAACGTACTTTCCTCATCGTGAACTTCCCTATCCCGTTTACTGCCGGCATCTTGCATTGACCCGCCTGCCTGAGATTGTATGATGGTCTGGCCAGAGAGAGAACGATTATTTATTTATTCCTTATAAATCACTCCCCCAGCCAGTGTGGACAAGAGTGCGGAGCGCACGCTAGCAATCTCGGTGGCGGATCCAGCACCGGCGCCTTCCACAATCGACGTCGCGAGTGGTCTGACAAGCGGCCCTTGCCTGCGATACAGTAGCAGATTATCGAGGACGGTAATTATGCCACTTCGCGACACATCTCGTCAGATATTCAGGGCTACTCTCGACCGGCTTCAGATCCCAACGGTGATGCAGCGTCAGATCCACTATGACGAGAACCTGCTGCACGTGGGCGGGACGAGGTACGCCATGGACGGCTTTCGACATATCAAGATCGTCAGCGCTGGAAAAGCCGCGGTTCCCATGGCCGCATCCTTGATGGACATCCTCGCTCCCCAGGTTGCACGGGGGCAGACACTGGACGGCATCGTGGTGGGAACTACGCTGGCGGAACGACACGGACTGCGCTCGCTTCTGGGTGGCCATCCCGTTCCGACGGAACAGTCATTCCTGGCCGCCGCTGCGGTGTTGGGGTATCTCTCCGACAGCGACAGAGAAACACTGGTCTTCTTCCTTATCAGCGGCGGCGCCTCCACCATGCTGGAGCAGCCGCTGGATTCGGCTACGACGCTTGCAGATACTGCGGCCTTCCATCAAGTGTTGGTACATTCCGGTCTGCGCATTCAGGAGATGAATACATTGCGCAAGCACTTTTCTGCTGTAAAGGGCGGACGATTGGCTGTGGCTGCAGCGAATGCCACCAAGTGCACGCTACTGATCTCCGATGTTCCGGAAGGAGCGCTGGATGTCATTGGCTCAGGTCCTACATTGCCAGACCCATCCACAGTGGCGGATTGCCACGCGATCGTCCGCGAGCGCCGCGAGGTACTTCCGTTTTCGGACAGGCTGATGGAGTTCTTTACCTCCGCGCTGCCGGAGACACCGAAAGCGGATCACCCAGCATTTCTCCGAGCTTCGGCCTTTGCACTTCTTTCCAGTAGCGACTTGTGCATAGAGGCCGCGCGACTGGCGGAACAGGCGGGCTTCTATGTGGTCGTGGATAACGCCTGCGATGACTGGAATTACGAAACTGCCGCAGAGTACCTGTTGCAACGGATAGCCACCTTGCGGCAGACACACAAGAAGGTGTGCCTGCTCTCGGTAGGCGAGATTTCGGTGAAGGTTGAGCATGGAGAAGGAATCGGCGGCCGCAATCAGCACTTCGTGCTGGAGTGCGCAGCCCGCATCGCGGAGAGCGGCCAGCGGGTCACTGTTCTGAGCGCCGGGTCGGACGGAATCGATGGCAACAGCCGGGCCGCAGGCGGCGTCGCCGACGAGACCACAGTAAAGCGCGCCGAAGAGATGGGATGGAGCGTCTCTTCGGCACTCAAACGCTTCGATAGCCATACGCTGCTTGAGGCGCTGGGCGATACGCTGACTACAGGGCCCACTGGCAACAACGTGCGGGATCTGCGGATGTTCCTCTCGGAGAGCTAGGCTGTCGGCGCCAGCTTCCCGTAAAACCGAGCAAGCTGACGAATTCCGCGATGATGAAGGGACCAGTACGCGAGATCATCCCCATCTCTGGTCAGAGGGTCTACGTTCGTGTGCCCAGCGATCGTCGCGTTACAAAGGCGCGTTTGCTGGTAGCAGGCAATGAGATACCGTTTCACAAAGAGGGGGACATGACTGTGCTCGAGGTGCCAACGATCAATTTGCATGAGGTCATTGCGCTCGACTTTGCCGTATGACGTTGCGGGTTATCTTGCGAATCCGCACCGCAACGAGCATCGACGTCGTTGAGCGATTTTGCATTGGCTGGAGTGTCGGGACGTGGTCGGCTCGATTCGCTATGCGAAATTGCAAAAGAATCCAGCGACCATGACGACTGGTTTCTACAGCCGCTGCACGGGAGGCAACTCCACGATCATGGCAATCGTGAAGTGACCGGAGGAGAGCACGGAGAGACGGAGGAACTAGCGATTGAATCTCCAGCGCTCATATGAATGAAAGCAATGCTGCATTATAAGGCTGTTGCGAGTAAGGTCACCGGCTCGAAGAAGAAACAATTGGCAAGGAGCAGAACCGCATAATCATCAATCAACAGCACCTTTGGCCCACCTAGCCTTCTAAAAATTCAGGTCGAGATCCGTTTGTAGTGAGTGGGTTTCCAGGCTGCTCAAATAAATCCTGTTGACAAAGGCCTGACCATCAGACTAACGTCGCCCCTATGTAAAAACCGTCTCGATTTCCCTAGCCAACGTGAACCTCCTAAGGCGGTACACGAAGCACGGTCTTCCGGGAAAAGGCTTCCGAACCGGTCGCAACAGTGAGACTTGCAGCACCATTTTGAGGAGATTGAACTCGTCCAATACCCAGAACTTTTAGAAATTGTTTGCTAACCATGAGTCTCTTTCTGTCCGCAATGTCGCTATGCAACGTTCGCATGCATGCGCAGGCCGTTTCGATCGCATCCCTCACTGGCCACGTCACCGACGCTTCAGGGGCATTTGTTCCCGGCGCGCAAGTCAACATTACCGCGACGGCGACAGGTGTTTCCCACGTAACTGCGAGTGATGCAGGAGGCAGCTACAGCTTCCCCAGCCTACCGATCGGTTCCTATCAACTCGATGTCACGGCGAGTGGATTTCAGACGTACGTACAGAGTGGGATTACCCTACGGGTAAATGACGCGGTTCAAATCAACGTCCAGATGCATCTCGGCGAGGTCTCCCAAAAAGTGGTGGTGCAGGCCGACGCGACGATGGTGCAGACTCAGCAGAATATGGTTTCGCAAGTAATGAACCAGGAACAGATCGTCAACCTTCCCCTCAATGGCCGCGATCCGACCCAACTCATCACCATCTCAGGTGCCGCAGTCAATCATTCTGACGGAACCAACACGGGAAACAAGAGTTTCTACACTTCACAATCGATTGCGATTGCAGGCAGCGCCGGAAATACCACGAATTATCTGCTGGACGGTGGCGATAATAACGATAGCTTCACGAATGTGAATATGCCGTTTCCGTTTCCTGATGCGCTTGCCGAGTTCAGTGTCGAGACCAGTGTATTGCCTGCAAGGAATGGGCTTCACCCTGGCGGCCTCGTCAATGCCGTCACCAAGTCCGGATCGAATGACTGGCACGGCAGTTTGTTCGAGTTCGTTCGCAATGGGGACGTGAACGCTATCAATTATTTTGCGCTAGCACAGGACAGCTTGAAGAGAAACCAGTTCGGGGGCACATTCGGCGGTCACATCATACGGAACAAGCTCTTTTTCTTTGGAGGCGTGCAGGAGACCATCGTCCGGCAAAATCCCTCTGGAAGTAGCGCATTCATTCCGACGGCAGCAGCCCTCAACGGAGACTTCAGCTCGATTGATGGAGCGTCATGCCAGTCCAGCGGTCGAGCGCGCGTAATCACCGACCCATCAACTGGGCAGACTTTGGCTGGCGATCAGATCGATCCAACCCGCTTCGATCCAGCGGCCGTCGCGCTCATGAAATATCTTCCTGTGTCCACAGCCAACAGTTGCGGAAAAATCTCGTACGGCGTGCCTGTAATCTATAACGCTCGTCAATATGTAACGCGTGTCGATTGGATCGTCAATCCCAAACATTCATTTTATGGACGATATCTTCAGGACAACTACAACCAGCCTGCACCGTATAACCCGACCAACATTCTTTACACGACCACTCTGGGCGTTCTACAGCGACCACAGACTCTGGTCTTGGGAGACACGTACCAACTCAATCCATCGACGCTGAACTCCTTTCATTTTACGTTCGGACGAAAGGCCGTCGCGCGTTTCCCAAACTCGAAGGGCATCGATCCTGCGGATCTTGGCGTGCAAAATATCTATACACCACCTCTCGCCACAGATAATCTCCAACTCGCTGTCACGGGCGACTTCTCGACGGGAGGCAGTGGGTTCTCCAAGTGGGGTGTCACCTCCTATCAGGAGGCCGACGACGTCGACATGGTGCGGGGAAAGCATCAAATCGCGTTCGGCGCCGACCTTATCCGCACCCAGGATAACCAGAACGATGAGTACAACGACTCTGGAACCTTCAGCTTCAATGGCCAATACAGCAACGAACCCCTGCTTGATTTTCTGCTTGGCAAGATGAACAACTTCACGCAAACACTTCAGCAGGACTACTCCTACCGCCAGACTCTGATCGAACTGTACGCACAAGACACCGTTCAACTAACACCCAGGCTCGTTGCAAATGTTGGCCTGAGGTGGGAGCCAACGTTGCCACCGCATGACTACTTCAATCGGGGCAGTGTCTTTTCTCTTCAAGGGTTCGCCGCGGGTCAAGTGAGCAAAGTCTTTCCAAATGCACCCCCGGGGCAGTATTTTTATGGGGACAAAGGCGTTACCAAGTCTTTCACCGCGGATCACTGGCAAAATCTCTCGCCACGTCTTGGCTTTGTGTATGATGTGCGGGGTGATGGCAAGACCACCATCCGTGCCGGCGGAGGCATCCTCTTTGACTCGCTTGGTACATTTCTTAGCTACCGTGTAACCGGACAGAATGCACCGTGGGGTGTAACGGTCGCGGAAAGCAGCGGGCCCTATCAATTCAACAATCCATGGTCGACAGTTCCTGGCGGCAACCCGTTCCCATTGCCTCTTTTTCCGCCATCGAATTATGTGTTTCCGCTTTCCGCAAGTGACGCTTTCCTTCCGCCAAAAGCTCTTCCTCCTACACTCGAGACGTGGAACTTTGGTGTACAGCATCAGTTTGCAAAAAACTGGATAACGACAATCACCTATTTAGGCAATGAAACCTCGCACCTTATGATCGGCAACGAATTCAATCCTGCCGTATACCTTCCAGGAACATGCGGCAGCGCCCCCTGTTCGACAACTGGCAATACGCAAGCGCGGCGTTTTCTCTCGCGCATTAATCCCGCTGCGGGCAAATATTTCTCTTCCATGCTCTTCGCCGATAACGGCATCAGTGCAAATTACGAGGGGGTGCTCGCATCGGTAGAACATCGCCTTGCGGACGGCTATACGGTCCTCGCGAACTACACTTACTCCAGATGTAACGGTATTGTCCCGGTTACCTCACTGGGTGGCCCGACCCTCCAGAATCCGGCTAATCCGCGTGGTGACTATGGCCCGTGTTCCTATGATGTACCGAATCTGTTCAATGCCAGCGTCATTTACCTAAGCCGCTTCAGGCACCGGGGTCTAGCCGGCTATCTATTGAAAGACTGGGAGATCGCGCCCCTTCTCCGATATCAGACCGGCTTCCCGGTGACGCCACTATCAGGACGAGACAATTCACTTACCGGCGTTGGTCTCGACCGTCCTAACGTTGTACCCGGCCAACCTTTGTATGCTTCATCCGGCCGCAGTTCCAAGTTGTTTCAGTGGGTCAACCCCGCTCACTTTGCGCAAAATGCGACCGGCACGTTTGGCAACGCCGGACACTACAGCATTCGCACGCCTTCGGATTTTGATGTGGATGCTGCCGTGAGCCGCATCTTCAAGCCGACCGAGCGAATTCACGTTGAGGCACGCATCGAAGTTTTCAATCTCACAAATCATCCAAATTTCGGTGGCTCCACTCCGTCCACTGGGGTCTCGCTTGGGCCAAACTCTACACTCTCATCCAGTTCCTTTGGTCGCATTACGACTGCCGGCGATCCACGAATCTTACAGGGAGCGCTCAAGATAACTTTCTAAAGAGAGCCACCGTTCCAGGGAAATTGCAACCAGCATTCGAACGCTGCCTATACCGCAAGCAACTCCGTTTTGCATCAACAAGAACTCAGGGAATATAGAGGAATCGAACGACATGAAACCAGACGCCCTCGCTTCAATCGAACGCAGAGACTTTCTGAAGCTCGCCGGTGCAGTTACCGTAATGGGCCTTTCTCCCAGTGCCTTTGCTGCAGCCGGCAGACCCATAGGTATCCTCGTCGATTCCAGCGATCCAACGGCATCCGGTGCTCCGGTGATTCGCGCCGCTGGAAAGCTTCGTGCAGCCCTCATCGCGAAGGGATCTTCCTGTGAGATCATTCACTCGGCCGATCAAGTAAGCGGATTCGCCTTGTGTATTGTGGTTACCGGGGCAGAGAGTTCCCTCGCCAAGAGTCTTCCAACAAGTTCTCCGCTCACGGGTGCTGATAGCCTTCGCATCGCGCCCGGTGAGGTAGGACAGACGCCGGCAATCTTCGTTTCCGGCACGAATACAAGAGGCTTTGTATATAGCCTGCTCGAGCTGGAAGAACGGGTTCGATTCAATCCGGATCCAAGGACCGCCCTGCATCTCACCGAGACGATCGAAGAACAACCTGCCAACGAGGTGCGCAGCGTAGGTCGATATTTTTGCAGCGAATTGCAGGACAAATCCTGGTACTACGACAAAGACTTTTGGCGAGGCTATCTCGACGCGCTCGTCACGAGCCGATTTAACCGATTCAACTTCGGGTATGGGCTTGAGTACGATTTTCCTCGTGGAGTGACGAGTGACTATTTCCACTTCGTCTATCCATATTTGGTTGATGTTCCGGGCTACAAAGATGTTCGCGTCATGCAACTTGCATCTCCAGATGGCACAAGGCTCGCCACTCCTGTTCCGATCAGTCAGGAAGAGAAGGCGAAGAACTTCGAGATGCTGCGCTTCATTGCCGCAGAGACGGGTGCGCGTGGTCTCCACTTTCAGTTAGGTATTTGGACCCACGCCTATCAGTGGACGGATAGCCCCAACGCCTATCACAGCATCGAAGGGCTGACACCTGAAACGCACGCTGCATACTGTCGTGACGCGCTTGCGATTATTCTCAAGGAATGTCCAGAGATCCAGGGACTCACTCTCCGCGTCCACGGCGAGAGCGGAATTCCGGAAGGAAGCTATCCGTTCTGGAAGACGCTCTTTGAGGCGATCGCCGGTTGTGGCCGCCAGGTCGAAATCGATATGCACGCCAAGGGCGTGAATCAGATCATGATTGACATGGCCGTCGCCACCGGCATGCCCGTTAAGCTAGGCGCAAAATATTCTGCGGAACACCAGAGCCTTGGTTACAACCAGACGGATATCCGCGCACTTGAAATCCCCCATCCCATCTCCGACAAAGAGGCAGCATTGTTTAGTCTCAGTTCGGGCACTCGTTCCTTCACGCGTTATGGTTACGCCGACTTCCTGCATCAGGATTCCAAGTATAAAATTCTCTTTCGTCTGTGGCCCGGAACCCAGCGCCATCTTCTCTCCGCCGATCCGGAGATGGCTGCCGCCTACTCGCGGACCTCACACTTCTGCGGAGCGGTCGGACTTGACCTCATGGAGCCGCTGACCTTTAAGGGACGCGAGGGTTCAGGAGTACCCGGCGGCCGTCTCGCGTATGCAGATCCATCACTGAATCCCAAGGCGGACTGGCAGAAATTCGAATACTACTACCGGGTGTGGGGACGGAAGCTTTACAACCCCGATGCTGAACCTGAAACCTGGGGCAGGTATCTGCGTGCCGAATTCGGATCGGCATCAGTTTCTATAGAAACTTCATTAGCAAACGCCAGTCGTCTTCTTCCACTCGTTACGTCTTCACATCTCTCCTCTGCCAGCAACCATGATTTTTGGCCCGAGATTCAGACGAATATGCCAATCGTGCTTGGCAGCGAACCTTCGCCGTACGGAGACACGCCCACTCCAAAATGTTTTGGAACCGTGAGCCCCCTTGATCCCCAAATCTTCTCAACCGTCGTGGAGTACTCCGGGGAACTTCTCGCGAGTCGGCCAAGCGCAAAGTATTCGCCCATCGAAGTCGCTCAGTGGCTCGAGGATTTCGCAAGCGTATCGGAGAAAGCTCTCGCAAGTGCCCGCAAGTCGGTAAGATCGCGAACCTCACCGGAGTTTCGGCGAGTCGAGGCAGATATCGTCATTCAGACGGGTGTCGGGATGTTCTTCGCTTCCAAGCTACGTAGTGCTGTTCTATACGAGATCTTCCTCCAGACAGGCAGTCCTGAAGCCGGAAACATCGCATTGACCTACTACAAGAAAGCGCGTGAAACGTGGTCGCAGATGGCTATGCGTGCGAACTCGATCTACCTCCCGAACGTTTCCTACGGGGATGTCCCGAAACGTAAGGGCCATTGGAGCGATCGACTTCAGGCGATCGACATCGACGTCGCAGCCATGCAGTCGAAGCTCCAGTCAGCGCCTGCACCTGCTTCCCCGGCACAGGATGCAGCGAAGGCAATTCGCGCTGCATGCGGCAAGCCCGCACGTCCGGTTGTCGACTGCGCGCACACCGCGCCCGACAGTTTTCACCCTGGCCAGCCGCTCCCGCTGTCTCTGGCGATCTCCAGCGCAACCTCTCGTCCCACCTCCGTCCGACTCTTCTATCGCCACGTAGACCAGGCAGAGCGCTGGCTCTCAGTCGAGATGCAAGCCAACGGAAGAGCCTTTAGCAGCTCCATTCCCGGCAACTACACCCAGTCGACGTATCCCCTGCAGTATTACTTCGAACTGGAACACGGGAGCGCCGCAGCCTCGCTGTTTCCAGCGTTCAATGCGACTCTCTCAAATCAGCCGTACTATGCAATCTCAGCAAGAGCATAGTGCTGCTAAATAGCTGCCGGGAAATCCTCCACGCAGCCAGAGTTGGAGCAACGTCGGCTCGCCAACAGGCAGCTCCAGGGTACAAAACGGCCCCATGTCAATGTAGGTAATGCGTTCTGCCAGCTGTGATGGAGGATTGCTGTGACCACAAGTGTGACCATTTTTCATGGTCGCACTTTTTCTTTGGGCGTTGCACCGTCGATGATGCTTGAGCTGGATTCGGATCGAGCGTTGGTGATGGGTGAGGTCTGCGGGAAGGGCTTACTGTGAGTCGATTGAGTGCTGACTGCAGGCTGCGGGTGCGTTGGCGGGGTTGCNNGGTTCGGAGGCGGGGTAATCGGTGCTGAGGATTTGCGCTCCGCTGGAGATCATGGCGTCGCGTCGAGCGGTGTCGTTGGCGCGAGGCTCTTTGGTGTCGGCATCGGTGCGGGTGCGGACGAGATAGCCTTTGCGGACAAGCGCTGCGATTTCTCCTGCGGGACCGTCGTTGCGTTCGAGAAAGGCTGCATCGGAGTTGCCGGGCTCGGAGTTTGTGAAGATCACTCGACCTCGCAGGGAGGGGTGACCTTCAAGATAGACAGGGCCGACATCGTGCTGGTCCATGAGGAAGAGAACCTTGCCGCGGGAGCTGTCGAGCGAAGGCCAGTTGTCGGCAAGGACTGCGTCCTCGAGTGAGTCGTAGGAGCCACGCACGCCGTCGGGTGTGACGATCTCGTCGGCAGGGAAGACGGAGCGAATCTCGGCATCGAGGGCGTCGAAGGTGGCGGAGGTGAAGGGCTCGGGTTCGGTGAGCTTGATGCGTTTGGACTTGCCCTGCTTGGTTTCGATGAGGATGAAGAGGGGGATGTGGCGTGGATGCTCGCGCGACCAGGCGCGAATCTCCGCGAGGCAAGCGGTGAAGGGCTGGCAGTTGCTGCGGTAGTCGATGTCCTGCACATGCATGACCTTGAAGCCAGGCTTCGACATGATGGCGTCGGGATCGAAGGGAGGGTCGGCGGGCAGGCCGGCGGCGGCTACCATCTGTGGTTCGGATGGATGAGCGTAGCGGCCACCTTTGGTGTCGGCGAAGACGTCGAGTTCGAGTTGGCGGACGCCGCTTTCTAATTGCCGGGTGAGAGGAGGATGGCTGTAGTCGAGGCCCGCGTAGCCCTGAGGGTCCTTCTCTTTCCAGATTTTGCTTTCGCTGGGGGCGATGCCGGCGTGGTAGCTGTTGTGGGTGCCGATGACTTGAATCTGGTTGAGTTTGACTGTGCCTGGCGGAAGCGTGGCTACGGTGAGCGTGCTGGGCGGGACGTTGGATTGGAACGGCTGAGTTTGTGCAGCGCTGGCGCAGAGCGGGGAGACTTCATCGGAGAGCGAGGATGGCGGATTCGTTGTGCCCCACGCGGAAGGAGCGGGGCCCATGGTGAGTTCCAGCGTGCCTCCATTGGCAATTTGACTATGACGAAACCAGGATTGATTGAGCGGCGCTCCGTTGATGGAGGCGGACTGGACGTAGTGGTTGAGATGCTCGGGGTCGAGGTTCTTCGCGATGATGCGGAGCGTCTTGCCGGGGGAGAGAAGGATGTCGGCTCGGGGAAATGAGGGAGTGCCGATGAGGTAGATGTCCTGACCGGCGTTGGGATAGAAGCCAAGGGAGTTGAAGATGAACCAGCTGGACATGGCGCCCGAGTCGTCGTTGCCGGGGATGCCGCTGCGCTGGTCGGTGAAGGCTTTTTCGAGGAGCTGGCTGATGACGTCGGCGGTGTGGTCGGGACGTCCGGCCCAGTTGTAGAGGACAGGCATCAGAAATCCGGGTTCGTTGGTGACGTCGAAGTGCTGGCGGTAAAAGATGTTGTCGAGCCGTTGGACAAAGGTCTTGTTGCCTCCGGACATTTCAATGAGGCGGCGGACATCCTGGGGAGCGTAGAACGAGTAGGTCCAGAGGTCGCCTTCGTAAAAGAAGTCGGGCCATGTGCCTCTGACCTGCAGGTCGGGTGCGGCCCATGTGCCATCGGTGTTGCGGGGACGGAGGAAGCCGTTGAAGCCTTCGGCGCTGAGGTTGGGGTCCCAGAGGTTTTGCCAGTTGTTGGCGCGACGTGCGAAGAGGGCGGCCTCGGTGGGGTGATGGAGTCCGCAGGCGACCTCGGCGATGGCGAAGTCGTCATAGGCGTACTCGACGGTGCGCGAGCCGGAACGCTCATCGGCGAGTGTGATGTAGCCCTTGCTGTTGTAGTCGAGAATGCCACCGCGACCTTCCTTCTGAGGGTTGGCGGGGGGAACGCTGGCGTCCTTGAGCATGGCGTCGAAGGCGGTGGCGTAGTCGATTCCGGTGAGATGTTTGACCCAGGCGTCGGCAACGACGATGTTGGCGTTGCTGCCTCCCTGGGTGCGGCCGTTGTCGTTGCCGCTGCGGGCGTCGGGCATGTAGCCGGTGTGACGGTAGATGTCGATGAGAGCGCGAATGAGATCGCGCTGACGGTCGGGTGCGATCAAGGTCAGGAGCGGGCCGGAGCTGCGGAAGGTGTCCCAGATCGCGTAGTAGTCATCGTAGTAGGGCTCGCTGGATTTCCAGTCGGGATTCTCTCCGGTGCGATCCGTGGGCATCAACATCGTGTGGTACATGGCGGTGTAGAACTGGATTCGTTTTGAGCCGGTCTCGCCGTGGATCTGAATCTTTAAGAGGGCTTGATTCCAAACGCGGGAAGAAGTTCTGCGAACGGCGTCGAAGGACCAGCCCGGAGCCTCTTGTTGGACGCGTGGCGCGGGCTTGTTCGATGCTGACGAAGGAGATCGCGACCTTGGCTTGTACTACCTGGCCGGGGTGGACGGGGAGATCGAAGGTCGCGCCGAGTGGCAGATCGTGGTCTACGCTGGCCTGCTGTGCTGAAGTGATTTCGGAGCCTGTCCAGGTGCGCGTGGTGATGGCCGGCGTGTCGAGGACCATCGAAAAATAGACGGTGTATTCTCCGCCCTTGTTCCAGCCTCCGGCGTATCTTCCTTCACCCTCGATTTCGCGGTTCGAGACAAAATGGACTTGTCCTCCGACGAAACGTTGCGCCTCCGAGCTGGCGCCCTTGCTGAGGCAGTGAGAGATGTTGAGGGTGATGTGCGATGGTGCGGCGGTGGAGAAGGTATATCGATGGAGAGCGACGCGGCGTGTGGAGGTGAGCTCAACGAACGCGTTGTAGCGCGTGAGACGGGTGGCGTAGTAGCCGGGATGATTGACCTCTGCGGTGCGGGGAGAGTGGATGTCGTCGATTGCGAGAGGGCCGGTGACGGGCATGACGAGAATGTTGCCGTACTTGCCCTGCGCTCCGCTGAGATGGGTATGGCTGAAGCCGAGGATGCGGCCGTCGGTCCAGTAGCCGAAGCCCGACTTGCGGCTGTCGAAGGACTCCATGTCGGGTCCGACTTTTACCATGCCAAATGGCAGGGCTGCGCCGATGAAGGTGTTGCCACCCCAGTCCACTCCGAGGAATGGGTAGACGCTGTCAACGAAGCTGGGAGTGTGGGTGGGGGATTGAGCGCGAAACGATGCACTCACCGCGAGGAAGACAATGGAAACCAAAAGACGCCGAGCGGTGGGCGCGACCGATAGAAACATTGGGGGTGAGCTCTCCAGGCGAATCGATTTCGCTTGCGATCAGGGTTTTGTTTGCGATGCAAGGGCGCTGTCGTCATTGGATCGGAGCATGTCAAAGAGTGGCGCGGCTGGCGTGATTTCGGGATTCTCTTTTGCTGCCGAGATGGCAAGGATGCGGATGCTGTCGTCGTGAGGCAGCGTGAGCGAATGTGCGTTGGCGGGGATGTCGATGGAGTAGGCGAACAGGTAAGAATATTGATAGGGCTCATTGAGTCCGGCGGGTGTGTGATGATGCGAGGCGAACCATGCGAGGGTTGCGGGTTTGATGAAGCCGTCGGTGAGGCCGATGTAATCCTCAGGGTAGGTGGGTGAATGGAGACGGGCCTCGCGCTCTTCCATATTCTTTGGAGGCCAGGCGGCGTGATGGGCAGAGATGGCCCAGTCAATGGTTGGCTCGTTCTTCCAGAGGCGGGTATCCCACTGGCCGATGAAGCCTGCCCAGTTTTGGATATCAAGATGATTCGACTGTTGGCCGATGCGGAAGATCGCGTTGTGATCTCCACCTGCGGACGCTGCAAGTATATAGATGCGGTTGAAATGACCTGCGGGAAGATCGAGGGTTTGTCCGGTTGCTGCGATCGCGTTGAGTGAACCGGTTTTGGCGGGTGCGAGATCGAGACGGGCTCCGTTGAACTCGATGTGGGCGGGAAGCATTTCGGCAGGGAGCGCGTTGCCGTGGCCGTCGAAGCCGACGCCGTTGGTTTGTGTGTCGTCGTCGGTTGCAACCGCGAGAGTGTAGGGGAGATGCAGGGGCGTTGATTGGACGGGCTCGACTTGCAACCTGGTTGGAGCGAGGCGAAGTGCGAAGGTGCGAGGTTGATAGGGAGCGAAGGACGTGACTAATGCGCCGTTGCTGATGCTGGCAGGACCGGTGGGTTGCTCCTGCGCGTTCACTTCGCGCGCGGAGAGGATGGGGGAGGAGAAGGAGATGTGGACGTTGGGTTCGGGATTGCCGTTTAATTCGGCGAGGCGCAAAACCACTTCGTCGCTGTCTTCTGCTTTCTTCAGAGCGAAGACGCGAATGCGTGGGTTATCGATTTGGAGGAGCGAGAAGGATTTGCCGAGCTTGCCATCATGGTGCGTGGTGGTGAAAGGCATCATGGGATCGTTGAGACGATAGGCTTGCCAATCCGTCTGGGCGTGTCGCCAGTCTCCGGCATGACCGACTAAACCGAAGGTGAATTCGTGATGACCCCAGTCCTGATTGGCCTGATCGCTGTAAGCTCCGGGCGCACGGTTGGCGGTGGGTTGGACCCCGGGAGAACGGAGGAGCGTGAGGCGGATGGTGTTGTCGTTCGGCTTATCCGATCCGTTCTTGTAGTCGGTGAGGATGGTTACGCCAAAGGCTCCACTCTGGTCGGTGAGATCGATCCAGCGATGCGAGCCAACTTCGAACTGGCGAGGTGTCGCGGTAGGACGCTCAATGGTTCCGAGGTCCTGGTTATAGGTTGCATCCTTATTCGTGGCGGTGAAGGGAAACGCCACTTTGAGGTTGGAGGCGAGGCCGCGCCAGTCGATCGCGTTGTGGATCTCCACTCGATTGCCTGCGTCTCCCGCGGAGAGACTGATGGTTTGTACGAACGTTGAGCCTTCGGTCTGGCGTGACACTTCGATGGCGACACGGACGGGGCCTCTCTCGGTGATGCGAATTTTCGCCGGACCGCTGACATAGGCGCGGGGTTGCGCCTCGACCTGCTCGTAGTCCATGTTCCATGCTGGATATTGCTTGGGGATGTCGGTGGTGATGGCGAGACGTATCGGGGAGGAGAGTAGTTCCTTGTTGAGCTGCTTGTCGAAGATGCTGGAGATGTCGCCACTGTCATTGATCTGGACACGGTAGCGGGAGTTTTCGAGCGACGATGCCGTTACTTTGAGCTCGGGATTTACGGAAGCCGCTGCGCCGGGCACGAGGTGATACACGGCGTAGCCGACGGAGGGAGCCCTGGCGACGAAGAGAACCTTGCCTGCCGCAATCTGTGCGGGTGAATCAGAGCCATCGGGGGCTGTGACTCGCACGTCCCTGGGCATGCCGTGGGGGAAGGGGACGGTGGCTTCGACGAGGTCCTCGCGGGCGATGTTGAGAGGGTTGAAGAGGACGACCGGCACTCCCGCTCCCTGGGTATCAAGGCTGGAGGCAACAGCAGCGGTGGCGCTTGTGATGACAGCCGAAAACTGGTTTGCAGCGATGGTGTCGTCATTCCAGGCAAACTGATAGGCGCGAGGTGTAGCGGTGCCGGCGCCGGTGTCGTGAAAGTGGCCTCCGAGTTCAAGGGTCCAGGCATCGGTCAATTGCTGTTGCGGGTAGGTGCGGCCTCCCATCCACTGGGCTGCGATGGAGGTCTCTTCGGCGGCGTCGGCTAAGGCTTCGTTACGCATGATCCAGCGCTTGTGATAGGCCTGGGAGGTGAGGGAGCCAGCGGAGTGGTTGATGAGTTCAAGGTCTCCCTTGTATTGCGGCATGCGACTCGTATCCAGCGAGCTCATGTCGTTGAACATTTGGTCGGCGGCAGATTCGATGACGTGAACCGGACCTTCACCGACGCGAACAGGATTGGGATTGTAGGATGAAGCTTCCTTGAGGAAGTCGAACTGGGGAGGGGTGGGCAGGACTGTTTTACTTTTATCGATCATGGCTTCGAGCAATCGGATGGTTGATTCCCTGGTCGCACCTCCAATGTCACCCGTACCGACGTAGTGATAGTCCGCGAAGATCCCCGTTACCTTTCCGTCGAGGTCAATGCGCTTGACCCAGTCGGGCTCGATCGGACGGCGCTGGTACTGGCGAAGCTGAAGGGGTGTGAGTTTGGCGAGTTGCTCGGGAGTGAGTTGCTCGACGGGGTGCGGTGGAGGCTCTTCGCTCAGGTCGGTGTAGGCGTTGCCGCTGTAACCGCCGGGATTGAGGGCTGCGATTACGGTCTTGCCGTCAGGGCCAACCCACCGCCCTACGTTGAAGGGAATGCCTTCGGGTGTCTGCTCAGGCGAATCGGGGCCGCCGACAATAGGCGACGGCTGCCAGACAGCGTTGAGTTTTTGAGTGGAGAAACCCTTCACTCCGGCGTGTGCAAGGATGCTGGGGAGGGAGGCGGGAAAACCGAAGCAGTCGGGGAGCATGTACTCGTTGCTGGCTTTGCCGAAGTCCTTGCGGAAGAATTCATTGCCGTAGAGAACTTGACGAAAGATGCCTTCGGCGCTGGGAAGGTTGACGTCGCCTTCCTCGACCGAAGAGCCAGCGGGAAACCAGCGGCCGGCAGCGACGTATTGCTTGACGCGGGCGTAGTCGTCGGGGAAGTACTCCTTCATGAGGCGGTAGCGATTGGACCCGGTCCAGTTGAAGATGTAGTGGGGATATTTATCGATGTAATCGAAGTTGACTCGCATGGTCTTCAGCAAATATTCGCTGATGGTCTGGGGCATCTCCCAACGCCACTGCGTGTCAAGGTGCGCATAAGGGACGACGTAGAGGGTTGGGTCTTTGGTGATGTCCGGGGCCTTGGTGGTCTGCCCGGAGGAGGCGAGCGCAAGAAGAAACGCAGCGGGGATCAGGGCGAGCAGGGAACGGGAGAAGGTCCTGGGAGCCGTGCTGCGGGACAGAGGTGAGTGGTGGGTAGGTGCTGGCTGGGTGTGGTTCATGTTTGACTCCGCTGTAGCTCCGCTGGGACTCCGCAAGGTAGCAAATGGTGCGGATGGAATTGATTGGGAAGATTTTGGTTGAAGCAGCGCAATCCCGCATGAACGGATGTCCATGCGGGATTGCGCTGCAGCGTTTAGTAGGAGAAATGCAAGCCTACCTGCAACGTACGCGGGTTGCTGGTGGACTTGCCGGTGACTTCGCCGAACTGACCTGAGGTGGGGTTCAGGTTTGGGCCGGACCAGTTGGGGTGATTGATGAAGTTGTAAGCATCCACCGTAAACTCCATCGAGGTCTTGTTGGTAAGGGCAAACATCTTCTTGAGCGAGAGATTCCAGTCCTGATAGCCGGGCTGATAGATGGAATTTCTGACTCCCTGCTGGAGGTTGAAGCCGCCCTGCGCAGGAGGCGTGAAGATGGGTGAGCCGTCGGAGTTTGTGGTGGAGAAGTATTTACCCGTTCCGCCATAGCCGGCGAATTGGTGAAGGATCTTCGGCGTTCCATTCATGACCCAGAATTCTCCCTGGGAGCCGCAGCCGAAGCTGCCGTACTCTCCAACGCCTGCATAGTCTGCATTCATTCCTACTCCGCAAGGAGAGCCGGTCTGGAACTGGGTTACACCGGCTATCCGCCAGCCGCCAGCAAGCTTGCCTGCGAGAGTGTCTTGATTGCGGAAGATGGGGAGAGCCCAGATGTAGTTGATGACGAGCATGTGGCGCGCATCGTACTCAGAGGGGCCATAGAGGTTGCTGGTGTTGTAGGTGTCAGGAACGATGTCGCGGTAGTTTGAGCTGTCATCCATGCTCTTGGACAAGGTGTAGCTGACACCGAAGCTGATGTTTCTGGGATCGGTGCGCTGCAGGGAGAGTTGCAGGGAGTTGTATCGTGAACGTCCATCGCTTTGCTCCTGCTGGATTGCAGCAAAGCCCTGATAGGGACGCAGTGCATTGACGTTGACGCCGCGATTAGCCTGCTGGGAACCGGCAGTTGGCTGATTGATGTCAAAGACTCTCCAGTTGTGGATGCCGCGTCCACCGACGTAGGCAGCGGTCATCATGAGTTTGAAGGGCAACTCACGTTGTACGGTTACGTTCCAGTTGTAGCGGGTGGGAGCTTTCAGATTCTGGTTCAGTGTCGTTACTGTAAGGGCCGGCGCCACGGAACTGTTGAGCGAGTAGCCGGGATTGTCGACCATGGAGGTGAGGTTATTGGCGATGGCGTTGACGGCGATAAAGGGCTGGAAGGGAGGGTTTCCACCAGGGAAGATGTTGTCCAATAAGCCCATGCGGGTGGCAAACTCGCCGAATCCTCCACGGATGACGGTCTTGGAGTTCAGTTCGTAAGCAACGCCAACACGCGGTTGCAGGACGTGTGAGGTATTAGTGTATCCATCCTTGAGATTGGGGGCAAAGAGGGCAGTGCAGGGTGAGCCATCGCAAGCGGTCGCAGCAGTCGCAGGAGTGGCACCGATGACTCCATGCGCGACGGCTGATGCCGGGAAGCTGGAGCG
>DHWW01000222.1:7450-16410 GCA_002413385.1 Granulicella sp. UBA5172 | reverse complement strand
GGCGTGAGTGCGGTGAAGCGGAGGCCGTAGTCGAAGTGCAGCTTGGGCGTGACCTTCCATGAATCCTGAGCAAAGAATTCATAGACCTGGCCGCGCCAGACGGTGTAGGACTTTGGTCCGATCTCGGTGTAGCTATCGGAAAGGCCCATGGCCAGATTGGCGAGGGCAACTCCGGTGGTGCCTCCGAGGGTGCTTCTGGCATCAGTGAAGAAGAAGTTGCCGTTCTGGTTATTCGCTCCTCCGGGTACAGTCGAAACGTTGATCTGATCGTTGTCGTTTTCGCCGGAATTCTGGATCTCTACGCCGGCCTTGATGGTGTGGTTTCCCAACACCTGGGTCAAGCTGTCGGAGTAGGTATAAATGGGGCCGCCAGAGTGAGATGGATAAGGACCACCGGCCAATCCGTAGAAGCTGCCAAGGCCGCTGACCGTCGGGATTTTGTCTTCGGCGGCCTTTTGCCCGGGGATGATGTAGGGNNGCTTCGTTGACGGTGCTGGGGCTGATGATCCAGGTCCACGTGAGGCCGTTGGTCTGGTTGGGTCGATTGAAGTAGCGGCCGGTGAGGCCGGAGCCCTGATCGAACGGCAGCGTCTCGTTATAGGTTACGTTCTGCCTGCGGAACGAGAGGTGGTGGTGGTCGGTGATGACAATGTCTACGCTGATGGACTGCTTCCTCTGATTGGTAGGATGAGCGGCCTGCGCGATCCAGTTTTGCGTACCGTTGAGAAAACCAGGGGTAGGTGCCGGATAGGCGTCAATAATGGCCATTCCATTGACGCTCTGACCGCCCATGGGGATGGTGTTGTTATTAAAGGGCTGGCAACCCATGGCCTTATTGACCGGGCACGTTGATGGATCGTAGATGTAGGTTGGTGAGGCATACCAGGGGTTGGTGGTGAGGAGCTCGCTGAAGTTACCCTTGCGCATTAAGGTAGTGGGCACAGCCTGTGTTTGAGTCTCGGTAAAGCGATAACGAATCCAGTCCTCACTGACAAAGAAGAAGAACTTCTGGCGGAACTTGTCCGTTGCGTGGACGCCGGGGATATAGACCGGACCTCCAAACGTGAATCCGAAGTTGTTGTACCGGAAGGGCGAAGCAAACTGGGTTGTAGGGGAATGATTGCGGGTCCAGGTATTGGCATTCATTGCGGAGTTGCGGAGGTACTCATAGGCCGTCGCGTGAAAGTCTCTGGTTCCGGATTTGGAGACGATACGCATCTGGCCGCCGGACGAGCTGCCGTATTCGGCCTGGTAGTCCGAGGTGAGGATCTGCATCTCCTCAATGGCATCAGGATTCGCTACGCCGATGACCTGGCTACTCCCTCTGGTGCGAACGGCCGGAGCGCCATCGAAGGTGACCAGGGTGTCCTGTTGGCGAGCTCCGTTGACGTTGAACGGGACAGAGCTGCCGATAGCAAAGTTGAAGTCGCCGAGAGTCGTTCCGCTTCTCATGCCGGGCAGCAATGATCCCATGAACAGAGGATTGCGGCCGTTCAACTGCTGGTCTGTAATCGTCTTTCCGCTGATCTCGCTCTGCACAGAACCAGACTCGGTCTGGAGGACGACGGCACTTGCTGTAACCTCCACTGTCTCGTTGACAGAGCCCGGAGCGAGTGCGCCATTGATAGCAAGAGCAGTGCTTGCGGGCAGTGGATTGTGCACGCTCAGGAACTTATTGAAGCCGTTCGCTTCAGCGGTGACGCTGTAGTTTGCGGGAGACAAATTGGTGACGGCGTAGTGGCCCGAGGAGTCGGTCTGGACTTTATGGGATTCCTCTGTGCCTTCGTTGCGGACGGTCACGGTTGCATTGGGGACCACGGCTCCGGACTTGTCGCGCACAAATCCGCTGATGCTGCCGACATCTGATTGGGCGTAGGCTGCGATGGGTAGAGCGATTAAAAGCGCCAGCAGACAATATGAAAGGAAGACGCACATCCGAGTAACGTTTTTCATTGGCTCTCCTGAAGTAATCAGATTTAGTGGTGGTATCGGTTGGTGCGGCAATATGATTGCGCTACCATAGCGGGATAGTTTTACCCGGGCCCCAAAACTTTTGTCAAGAAGAATTGTTCTAAGAAGTATGCTTATGTCGTTAATTCCATGTGCCAATGATGTGAATATTCTGTTAGCGCTCTCAAAAAAGCTTCTGAATCAGGACTATGCACAAGAGGTCATCAGCTGGAAAAGCAACACTCGTCGATGTGGCGCGTGAAGCAGGGGTGGGGCCGATGACGGTCTCACGCACGATCAATGGACATCCGTATGTGTCCGATGCCACGGCAAAGCGTGTGCAGGCGGCGATACGGAAGCTGGGCTATCGTCCGAACCTGGCGGCGAGAATGCTCACCGGCCAGCTATCGAAATCCATAGGGCTTATCGTGCCCAATGTGGCCGACCCATTTTTCTCCGTGATCAGCCGTGCCGTACAGCAGGCGGCGCGCGAGGCTGGATATACCGTCTGGCTTGCGGCGTCCGACAATGATCCGGCTACAGAAGAGGCGGAGATCGAGCAAATGACCCATCATCCTGTCGATGGCATTGTTCTTGCTCCGGTGAATTGCCGCAGCAAACATTTGAAGGTCGCGGCCGCGGGATCGATCCCTATTGTGACGATTGATCGATCGATAGAGATCGCCTCCACTGACTCCGTCGAAGCTGAGAATCGGGCAGGGGCGAACATGGCCGTGGAGCACCTCATGGGGCACGGCTATACGAAGATCCATTGTGTGGCAACAGACTTTCATCTGCGGTCCATCCGGTTGCGGGTGGAGGCATTCGAAGAGTATTTGCGTCGCGCGAAGCTGCCTGCACGAAAGCTGATTCTTTCCGATACGGCGAGCGCTTTGCCTGGCCTGACATCGCTCTTCGGATCGCGCCAACGTCCTCAAGCGATCTTCGCAACGAACAATGCCTGCACGATTGCGGTGATTGAAGCGCTGCAAACACTGGGCATTCGAATTGGCAGGGACGTGGCGCTGATCGGTTTCGATGATGTTAATTTCTACACAATCATTCGGCCCACAATTACGGCGATCAGTCAGCCTGTATCTGAGTTGGGGCGGACGGCGACCCGCCTTCTGCTGGAGAGGATTCATGGCCAGGGGCCTGCAGAGGAGGTACGCGTGACGTTGCCGGTGGCGTTGATCACGCGGGCATCCTGCGGCTGCAAGCGGTGAGTGCAGCTTCGCTTTTCGGATGAGGATTCGTGGAGGTGTGACCGAGGTTTGCGGTCACACCTCTTTCATCGGGAGAGATGTTCTGGGCTAGTTGCTATGGGCTGGGGTCGCAGGGAGTTCGGGATGGGTCGGGTGTTCGCCGTAGAAGGTCCAGGTGGAGTGGAAGTCGGGGGAGAGAGGGAGGTGTTCGAGGTCGGCGCGGAGCATCTCGATGGGCATGGCGCCTTCATGGAGGATGGCGTCGTGGAATTGACGGTCGGTCATTTTGTGGGAGTCGACGAGTTCGTGGTGGAGGGCTCGGAACTGGAGGGCTCCCATGAGGTAGGCGGACTGGTAGAGGGGGCCGACGGAGCCGTCGAAGGAGCGGCGCACTTCGGCGAGGTCGTTTTCGGAGTCGAAGCCGACGTTGTCGATGAGGTACTGGACACACTGCTGGGGGGGCCAGTTGCCGAGGTGGGNNAGTTGCTGGGGGGTCCAGTTGCCGAGGTGGAAGTTCATGGTGAAGATGACGCGGGCGGAGCGGTGCATGCGCCAGACGAGGGCTCCGATACGTTCTTCGGGAGTGCGTTCAAAGCCTTTGTCGTAGTAGAGCATCTCCCACCAGAGGGCATTGCCTTCGCCCCAGAAGGGGGTGGAGAAGGCGCGGCGGTAGGTGCGGTAACGAGCGTTCATATAGAACTGGAGGAAGTGGCCGGGGATCATCTCGTGGAAGGCGGTGGCGTGAGCGAAGGGGATGTTGTTGCCTCGCATGCTCATCTCGCGCTGATCGAAGGTCATGGTGTCGGTGGGGTAGGAGACGCTGATCTCGTTGCCCCCGGTAAAGAAGGGATTCACGAGCTGACGTTTGGGGGTCATCATGATCATGGTCCAGGTTTCGTCGGCGAGGGGAGGGACGGTGACGAGATCATTTTTTTTGGCGAAGTCGCTACCTTCGACGACGAGTTTGCGGATGAGGTCGGGTTGTTCGCCGGGAGGGACGTGCATGGTCTTCACTTTTTCGACGGCGGCGTGCCAGTCGTTGCCGTAGCCCATTTCGTTTGAGGCTTTGAGCATTTTGCGGAGAGACCAGTCGTACTCGGTCTGGGCGATGGCGATGAGTTCTTCGGGGGTGTAGGGAATCATGTTGTCGGCGAGTTCGTTGAGCAGGGCCTGGCGGCCGACGGGATCTCCGATGATGGTGGTGGTGTCGTCGGGCTTGATGCCGATGAGCTTTTCCTTGAGGAATGCGGTGTAGTCGGTGAGGGCTTTGTCGGCGTTTTTGTAGGGAAGGGCGACCCACCAGGTGAAGGTGGGGTCGTAGCCGTCGTATTGGGTGTACCAGTATTTGAGAGCGGCGCTAAGTTCATGCGTGGCTTCGACGGCGCGGTTGGCAACGACGGGATCGATTTTGGATTTGTGCTGGGTGGTGGTCTCAGCAGAGGTTTGTTCGCCGTGCTGGTGGGAGGGTGAAGGGTTGGGGTCGAGTTGTTTGCGGGTTTCATCAAGCTGCTTGACCATTGCGGAGAGGAGGGCGGCATCGTGCTCGGCGTCGGGGCGCTGCATGAGGCGCTGCTGATCGACGATGGTTTCAATGGTTGCGGCGAAGGGGAGGAGGGGTTGCATCTCCTCGGTGCGGTGCCTGGCGATGGCTAGCTGATGGAGGTCGGAGGTGATGCGGCTCTTGAGGAGGAGATAGTCGACTTTGTCCTCCTGGGAGAAGGAGTTGAAGTCGAGGGCGGCGAGGGTGGCGAGCTCGTCGTGATAGAAGGTTTCAAAGCGCGTCATGTGCGTAGGGGAGAGGGCAAGGGGATAGGCGCGGGAGAGTGACATGCGGTCGGCAGAGAACTGCGTGATGAGGGACGGCATGATGGCGGCGACGGGAGCGGGCTTGGGTGCAGCCGCATAGCAGAGGACGCCGGACAGGAGAGTCAGGAAGGAAAACAGCCGGGCTGTTCGACGAAAAATCCGCATGATTCTGCCTCAAAGGGGTGGAGTGGCAACGACGGAGGGACGATGGGAGAGTTTGGGGGAGTCCCCCGCCGAGCTTTGTACTGATGAGAGAGTTATACCGCAGGAATCTTTAGTTGTATACAAATTGGTATGTGTGTAGTTTACTGCTGAGGTGCGTTGGATGGAAGCTGGCGATGCGGAGGTGCATCGGGAAGGCAGGAGGCGAGGTGTCTTGATGAAGAAGGAATATTCGCGGCGGGCGGTGATGAGAGGTGTTGGTGCGGTATCGACTGCGGTGCTGCTGCAACGGCGGTTCGCGTATGGGGAGATGGTTGCGGCGGCGAGCGAAGAGGCTGCGAGGGCTGGAGTTGCGAGGGCAGGGGTTGCGACCGGGCCGGTGGGGATGAATGTGACGATCACGGCGGTGACGGGGTCGATCCTGAGGATCTCGATTGCAGCGGTGGACGAGGTGCTGGATAGGTACTACGAGGACGGTAGCGTTGCGGCGCGGACGTTTGCGAAGCCGATGCTGACGCAGCGGACGGATGCTGGAGGGGAGCAGATTCCGTGGGGAGAATATTCGGTGCGGATTGCGACCGGGCCGCTGCGTATCGGGGTGGAACATCCGACGCAGGGAGTGGTGCAGGAGTTGAGCTTTCGTCCGGACTTGAATGAGATCGGCTTCGGGTACAACGATGCGCCGGTCTATGGGATGGGGCCGGGGTCGCATCCGATGGATCGGCGTGGGGTGAAGGACCGGATGCGGAACGGCGCGGGAGATAATCTTCGCGTGTTCGGAGCACGCAATCCGATTCCGTGGCTGATGGGGAAGGGCTGGGGACTGTTCTTTCATGAGCCGGGAGGGCAGTTCGATCTGACGGGGGAGAGTGGAATCTTCAGGCCGAGCGATGTGGCGCGCGGGCAGGATTTGTACTTGTGTGTGGGAGCGACTCCGGCGGAGCTGCTGCGGCAGTACGCGGAGATTACGGGGTATCCGCATCTGCCGGCGAAGTGGACGCTGGGATTTCAGCAATCGCACCGGACGATCGAGAGCCGCGAACAGATTTTGGAAGAGGCACGAACGTTTCGGAAGAAGAAGCTGCCATGCGACGCGATGATCTACCTGGGGACGGGGTTTTCGCCGTCGGGATGGAACACGGGGCACGGTTCGTTCGTGTTCAATGAGGCGGTGTTTCCCGATCCTGAAGCGATCCTTCGCGAGTTTCACGAGGAGCACTTCAAGGTTGTGCTGCACGTGGTGAACCCGCCGGAGAATCTGCATGGGAGCGTGAGGGATGCGGGGGATGCGGCAGCGGTTCCGGGCGATGCTGCGAACTATTGGCGGCAGCATGTGCCGCTGGTGAAGATCGGAGTAGATGGGTGGTGGCCGGATGAGGGCGACGTGTTGCCGGTGGCGTCGCGGCTGGTGCGCAACCGGATGTACTGGGAGGGCGGACGGATGAGCACGCCGGAGCGGCGTCCCTTTGCGCTGCACCGGAATTGCTATGCGGGGATTCAGCGGTGGGGATGGCTGTGGTCCGGGGACACGTTTTCGACGTGGAAGACGCTGGAGACGCAGATCATGATGGGGATCAATGCAGGGCTGAGCGGTGTGCCGTATTGGGGGACGGACATCGGTGGGTTTGTGCCGACGAAAGAATTTACGGCGGAGTTGTATGTGCGGTGGTTCCAGTTTGGAGCCTTCTGTCCATCGTTTCGATGCCATGGGCGGACGTGGCAACTGCGCCGGCCGTGGGGATGGGATGCGGGGAGCTATGGGCCGTCGGAGATGGGTGCGGAGGCGGAGCGGTTTCTGCCGACGGCGGCGGAGTTGCACAATGAAGCGGTTGAGCCGATCTGCCGCAAGTATCTGAACCTTCGCTCGCAGTTGATGCCGTATCTGTACTCGGCTGCGTGGGAGACGCATAGGACGGGGATCCCGTTGATGCGGAGCCTGGGGCTGGCGTTTCCGACGGATGAGAGGGCGTGGGCGACAGCCGATGCNNCTGCCCGAGGGAGCGTGGTACGAGTTTGGAACGGCGCGGCGCATTGAGGGTGGTAGGACGGTGAGCGTGGCAGCCGCTCTGGATGCGATGCCGCTGCTGGTGCGGGGCGGATCGATTGTGCCGATGGGACCGGTGAAGCAGTATGTTGGGGAGCCGTCGACGGAGCTTGTGCGGTTGACGATTTATCCGGGTGCGGATGGAAGCTTTGCGCTGTATGACGATGATGGCGAGAGCTTTGCGTATGAGACGGGAGCCTTTGCGACGGTGGAACTGAAGTGGGAAGACGCAAGCCGAACGCTGGAGTACGGCGTGGGTAAGGATGGGGTTCTGGCGGCGAAGGAGTTGGAGGTTTCGGTGGTGGGAGGAGAGGTGAAACGGATTACGCCGCGACGGGCGGTGCAGCGTCTAACGCTTTAGCGAGGGGGCGGGGCGCGGAGGCCGGCGAAGGTCTTCCTGGAGAGATGAGGCTCGTCAGAGGGCGATGGGCGGGCGTCTCTCAGGGTGGCGTTACCCTAAATGTGGAGTGGCACTTGCCTAGGTGACGGCGGTGCCGTACGATCCGATGGCTAGATATTTCGATGGTGTCGCGGCGCTGAACGCCGCGGGCCGGTATTGCGGAGATGTCCATGAGGCAGTCGTTCAGTGTCGGGATCGGGGGCGCGGCGGGGCAGGGTGTGGCGACGCCGGGTGATATTTTTGCGAAGATCTTCAGCCGTCGCGGGCTGCATTTGAATGCGTATAACGCGTATCAATCGATCATTCGCGGTGGGCATACGTTTCTGACGGTAAGAACGGGCGTGGACCGGATAGCGAATACGGATGAGCGGATCGATCTGCTGATCCCGCTGAATCAGGACACGATGGAGCGGCACCTGCGGCTGCTGACGGCGGGTGGCGCGTGTTTGTATAACGCGGACCTGATCAAGCCGGGGAGTGCGGCGGCGGGGGTGCAGATGTGCCCGATTCCGGTGTCGACGCTGGCGGACATTAGTAAGAACAAGGTGGCGCAGAATACGCTGGCGATCGGCGCGGGACTGAGCATGATGGGGGTGGGATTTCCTGCGCTGGAGAGTGTGCTGGAGGAGCAGTTCCGGAAGAAGGAACGTGCCGTGATTGACGAGAACATAAGCCTGGCGCGGGCGGGTTACGACTATGCGACGCAGAATTTCAAGCCGTTTGCTCGGGCGCTGCCGATGACCGAGGCTCGCTATGCGGTGCTGAGTGGGAATGGCGCGATGGCGATGGGAGGAGCTGCGGCGGGGGTGAAGTTTTATTCGGCTTACCCGATGAGTCCGGCGACGGGGGTGCTGCACTGGATGGCGGAGCACGCTCGCAAGGCGGAGATTATGGTGCGGCAGGTGGAGGATGAGATTGGGGTGATCAATATGGCGATTGGCGCGGCGCATGCGGGGGTGCGTTCGATGTGCGCGACGTCGGGTGGAGGGTTTGCGCTGATGAGTGAGGGGCTGGGGCTGTCGGCGCAGGCGGAGATTCCAGTGGTGGTGATTGATTGCCAGAGGGCGGGGCCGTCGACGGGCGTTCCGACGAAGACGGAGCAAGGAGATCTGTGGCAGATGCTGGGTGCGGCGTTTGGCGATTATCCGCGCGTGATTGCTGCGCCGCTGGATATTGCGGATTGCTTTAAGTTGATGCCGGAGATGTTTAATCTTACGGATAAGTTTCAGTGTCCGGGGATTGTGTTGTGTGATCTGCTGCTGGCCGAAGGACGGTTGAGCGTCGATCCGAAGGAGATTGATTTCAATCCGGTGATCGATCGCGGAGAGATGATTACTTCGAATGGGGCGGGGGGGCATGAGCCTTATAAGCGGTACAAGATTACGGAGAGTGG
>DHWW01000222.1:7161-7330 GCA_002413385.1 Granulicella sp. UBA5172 | reverse complement strand
TGCTGCGGGATGCCGGGATTTCGGCGAATCATCTGCCGATACGCTGGCTGGTGCCTCTGCATGGAGAGGCAATTGTCGAGCTGCTGAAAGGCTCGCGGCACACCATTATTGTGGAGAACAATTTTAGTGGGCAGTTCGCGAGGTATCTGCGCAGTGAGACGAGTTTTGT
>DHWW01000222.1:0-7053 GCA_002413385.1 Granulicella sp. UBA5172 | reverse complement strand
GCTTAGGAACGGCGAGTTTTTGATTTCGTTTTTGAGTTCAAGGAGAGCTAACGATGGCGACTGAAGTTGTGACTCCGAACGTGGTGGCGATGGCGGACTTCAAGGGCAAGGTGGATCCAGATTGGTGTCCGGGGTGTGGGGACTTTGGCGTGCTGGCGGCGGTGCAGAAGGCGCTGGTGGAGTTGCAGATTCCGAAGCATGAGGTGGCGACGATCAGTGGGATTGGGTGCTCGTCGAACTTTCCGGGGTTCATCGATACGTACGGAATGCATACGCTGCATGGGCGGTCGCTGCCAGTGGCGACGGGCGTGAAGATGGCGAATCATGCGATGACCGTGCTGGTAACGGGCGGCGATGGGGATGGGTTTGGGATTGGGTGCGGACATTTTGTTCATGCGACGCGGCGGAATGTTGACCTGCTTTATCTGGTGATGGATAACCAGATTTATGGGCTGACGACGGGGCAGACGTCGCCTACGAGCCGAATTGGGATGAAGACGAAGAGTATGCCGTTTGGGAATATTGAGGCGCCGCTGAATCCGCTTTCGCTGGCGCTGGCGGCGGGCGCGACGTTTGTGGCGCGAGGGTTCAGCGCGGACCAGAAACATCTGACGGATTTGATCAAGCAGGGGATTGAGCACAAGGGATTTTCGTTTATTGACGTGTTTAGCCCTTGCGTGACGTACAACCACGACAATACGTTCCAGTGGTTCAGGCCGCGGGTGAAGAAGCTGGAGGAGCAGGAGGGGTATGACGCTACGGATTGGGGCGCGGCGATGGAGAAGTCGGTAATTTGGGGCGATGAGATTTTTATTGGGAAGTTTTTTGAGCGGACGGATCTGCCGACGCTGCATGGGTCGGAGCCGGTGCTGAAGGCGGGGCCGCTGGTGGGGCAGGAGATGCGGATTCCGGCGGATGTGGCACGGTCGTTTGTAGAGGAGTTGATGTAGGGAGCGGGAGGACAGCCGGGGTGGGCGGCTTTCATGCACGAAAAGCTGTTCGCTAAGCGGCGAGTGAACCTGATTTGGTTCAGGTTATCCACCGAATTCACGAAATCCACATGCAAAGTCCTTGATTGGAGAGAGTTAGCACCGCATACTCGCAGCTAGAGCATGCCGCGTTGGGCGGCTGCAAACGAAGTCGAGCACCGAGAGATGAGCGCTGTGAGCCGATACTGCCGTGAAGACGTACTGCGCATCCTTCGATTGCCTGTTCGCCAACTCGCAGCATGGGAGAAGGCCGGGCTGATCGCTTCCTCAGAGAATTATTCGTTTGACGAGCTGGTGCAGTTGCGGAATTTGCGCGACCTGGCGGCGACGCGGATTTCGGTGAAGAGTATCCGGCGTTCGGTGGACGCGATGCAGAAGGTCTCGGGGATGGCGAACCCGCTGCAGGAGTCGGTGGCGGTGCGGCAGGGGTCGAGGGTGGCGTTCCGGCAATGGGGAGCGCTGGTGGATCCGATGACGCGGCAGATGGCTTTTGATTTTGAGATGTCTCCGGTGAGCGGCATAGCGGTGGTGCGCAAGCAGGGGCAAGAGATGTCGCCGGCATTTGCCGAGGTGCAGGAGATGTTTCTGCGGGCGGTGCGACTGGAGGAGATTCCGGGGCGTTTGAACGAGGCGAAGGCGGTGTACGAGACGATCCTCGAGATGCAGCCGGGACATGCGGCGACGGCAATCAACCTGGGGACGATCCACTACAACGAGCGGGAATTTGAGGAAGCGGAGCGGCTGTACCGGCGGGCGACCGAGGCTGATCCGGAGTATGCGCTGGCGTTCTTCGACCTGGGCAATGTGCTGGATGAGCAGCAGCGGATGGATGAGGCGATTGCGGCGTATGAGCGCGCGCTGGTGCTGGTTCCTCAGTATGCGGACGCGCACTACAATTTGGCGCTGGCGTATGAGCGGATGCTGGAGCCGCGCAAGGCGCTGCGGCATTGGACGACGTATACGCGGCTGGATCCGACGGGGCCGTGGGCGAGCCATGCCCGGGGCCAAGCGAAGAAGATCCTGGGCAGCGAGCGGCTGGCGATTGTGACGCGGCATGGACTTACGATGCGGATCGCCGGGTAGCTTCGTAGCCCCCACCGATGTGGGATGAAACTGCGCATGAAGGTACGCACGGTAATCGGAACAGGCACATACGTGCGCTGATACACTCCCATCAAAAGCTGATGATCGTTTGCTTTGTATGGGAGACCTTGCCTGATGGCTGAACACACGACCTTTCGCCCTTTTGTTGCTGACAGTGAAGACCGGAAGGAGTTGTCGGTACGGGCGCTGCTGCTGGGCTCGATCTTTGGCGTAATCTTCGGCGCGGTGACGGTGTATGTGGGGCTGCGGGCCGGGTTGACGGTTGCGGCGAGTATTCCGATTTCGGTGCTGTCGATTTCGATTTTGAGGGCGTTTGGGCGGGCATCGATTTTAGAGAACAATATTGTGCAGACGACCGGCAATGCTGGTCAGTCGATTGCGTCGGGCGTGATCTTTACGCTGCCAGCTCTGATTTTTCTGGGGTTCGATCTGGAGAGCTCGCGGATCTTTGCGCTGGCGTTGTTTGGTGGATGGCTGGGCGTGCTGTTCATGATTCCCCTGCGCCGACAGTTGATTGTGGAAGAGCATGGGACGCTGACGTATCCGGAGGGAACGGCCTGCGCGGATGTACTGCAGGCGGGAGAACGCGGCGGGTCGTTTGCGAGCCGCGTGTTTCTGGGGCTGGGATTGGGTGGACTGTACACGCTGTTTCAGAACGAGAATTTGTTGAGCTTGTTTCCGGCGACGCCGAACTGGTCGCCGAACTTCGATCCGCACGGGCAACAGATTTTGAAGGGCGCGGCGATTCGCGCGGATGTGACTCCGGAGTATCTGGGTGTGGGGTACATCATTGGGATTCGGGTGGCGGCGATCATGCTGGCGGGCGGCGTGTTTAGCTGGCTGGTGCTAATGCCGGCGATTGTTTTCTTTGGCAAACATCTGCCGGGGCCGCTGTATCCGGGGGTCGTGCCGATTGCGCAGATGAGCCCGAGTGATTTGTGGTCGACGTATGTGCGGCCGATGGGCGCGGGGGCGGTGGCGGCGAGCGGATTGATTACGCTGCTGCGAACGGCTCCGACGATTGTGAGCGCGTTGANNGGCAGCGTGGTGTTGATCGCGCTGATGTTTTTGTTTTTGGAGTTCAAGCCGATTCCGGGAGCGCAGGTGGGGTGGCTGGCGAATCTTGCGGCATCGCTGATGGTCGTGGTTTTTGGATTTTTGTTTGTGACGGTGTCGGCGCGCATTGTGGGGATTGTGGGATCGAGCGCGAGCCCGGTGAGCGGGATGACGATTGCAACGCTGATGGCAGTGGCGGCGATCTTCCTGGTGAAGGGATGGACGGCTCCGGCGTTTGGCGCGCTGGCGATTACGATTGGCGGAATGGTGTGCATTGCGGCTTCGAATGCTGGCGATACGTCGCAGGATTTGAAGACGGGATTTCTGATTGGCGCGACGCCGTGGAAGCAACAGGTGGCGGTGATGGTCGGGGTGATCGTGTCGGTGTTCTCGATTGGCGCGACGCTGAATGCGATGAACAAAGGGTTGGAGAGCTTTCAGCAGTTGCCGACGGCTCGGACGCTTTCGCTGGCGGCGCTGCCGGATGGAGTTTCGAACCAGGGGTACTTCAAGCGCGATCACGTGTCGGTGACGGTGAGACCGCCGGCAGGAAGTTCTGCTGCGCCGACGCATGAGGATCTGACGAATGCGAAGAGCTATGTGCTGCTGAACTCGATTGGGTCGGCGACGCTGCAGGATGGGAAGTATCTGTTCAATCCGGCGACGGGGAAGATTGAAGTGCAGTGGGTGCAGGGGATTGGGAGCGAGAAGGCTGCGGCGCCGCAGGGTCGATTAATGGCCACGGTGATCAATGGAATTTTGAGCCGGAAGCTGCCGTGGAGTCTGGTGCTGCTGGGGGTGGCGCTGGTGATCGGGATTGAGCTGCTGGGGGTGCGGTCGCTGACGTTTGCGGTGGGAGCGTATCTATCGATTGGGACGACGCTGGCGATTTTTGTGGGCGGCGTGGTGCGGTGGATGGTGGACAGCGCGTTGGCGAAGAGTGGTGACGGGCCGAAGAGCGAGGTGGAGAGCGAGATCTCTTCGGGGAGCTTGTATGCGTCGGGGTTGATTGCGGCGGGCGGAATTATGGGGCTCGTGGGTGTGTGCGTGAAGCTGTACGAAGCGGCGACGGATAAAGTGGTTCCGAGTTTTTCGGAGACCAATCCGCTGCATAAGGACTGGGTGAGTGTGATGGCGTTCGCTGCGCTGGCGTTCAGTTTGTATTATTTTGCGAGGAAGCCGTTGGATTCAGAGAAGATATTGGAAGCGATTGAGAATGAGGAGATTTAAATGAAGCGTTGGATAGCAGTGCTGGTCGTGATGATGGTGGTTGCGCCGTGTGGCGCGCGTGCGGATGAGGCGTCGAAGCAGGCGAAGGTGAAGGAACTGTTTGCGACGATGCATATGGACCACATGCTGGACCAGATGATGCATTCGATCGAGGGGGAAGTGCAGGCGATGGCGCGGAATACTCCGGGAGCGGAGCAGACGACGCCGGAGCAGAAGAAGCTGACGCAGGACTTCATGGATAAGTCGATGAAGATCATCAGCGACAGCGTGGGGTGGACGAAGCTGGAACCGGAGTATGTGAAGCTGTATGCGAGCACGTATACGGAGGAAGAGATTGATGGGATTCTGGCGTTCTACAAGTCGCCGGCAGGGCAGGCGATGCTGGCGAAGACGCCTCAGTTGTCGGCTGGCGGGATGCAGATTGTGCGCAGCCGGATGGGGGATTTTCAGCCGAAGATTGAGGCGCTGCAGCAGGAGTATATGAAGGAGTTGGCGGTGACGGTTCCTTCGAAGGGTGCCACGAAACCGTAGGGTGGCTGGCGGCTGGAAGCGGTTGCGAACCCATGTTTCAGAGGCGAGACATGGGGCACCCAGCACCCGCACCCCACCCACGACGATGAGCCCGTCATGAATAGGGCACCCAGCAAACTGCAGGTCTCTCCGCTGCGCCAAACGATAAAGCCGTTTGGCTCCGGTCGAGATGACAGCACCTTCGCTGGGTACTCGTTTCATTGAGGACAAAGGCAACAAAACCCCATGCGCTCGAAGGCGGCATGGGGTTTATTTTTGTGCCAAGGCTTCAGAGTTCTGGGCTTCAGAGCTCGAGGATGATGGGCATAATGAGGGGGCGGCGGTTGGCGTTCTTTTGGAGGAAACGCTTGAGGTCGCCGCGGATCTTGTCCTTCATGACGCCGTAGTCGCGGCGCTCTTCTTCGCTGGAGAGCTCTAAGGTTCTCGCGACAATGTCTCTGGCGTTTCTGAGGAGTTCGGGATCGTCGGCTGCGAAGCCGCGGGTGGTGATCTCGGGTTGTCCTTCGACCTGGCCGGTGCGCTTGTTGATGGCGATGATGGGGAGGAAGACGCCGTCTTCGCCGAGGTGCTTGCGGTCGCGGATCATGGTGTCTTCGACGACGTCTGCGGTGGAATTGTTGTCGATGCAGACGCGGCCGGTGGTGACCTTTCCGGTCTTCTGGGCGGACTCGCGGTCGACGGTGAGGACGTCTCCGTCTTCGAGGAGGAGGACCTTCTCGGGGATGCCGGTGGCGATGGCGAGTTCGACGTGGCGCTTGAGGTGGCGGTAGTCGCCGTGAACGGGGACGAAGAACTTGGGGCGCACGAGGTTGATCATCATGCGGAGCTCTTCCTGGGAGCCGTGGCCGGAGACGTGAATGAGGCCGTGGGTGCCGTCGTCGTGGATGACTCTGGCGTCGCGGCGCTCAAGATGGTCGATGACGCGATAGATGGCCTTCTCGTTGCCGGGAATGACGCGGGAGCTGAGCAGGACGGTGTCGCCGGACTCGATTTTGGCGAAGCGGTGGTTATCGACAGCGGCGCGGGAGAGCGCGGACATGGGCTCGCCCTGGGTTCCGGAGATCAGGATGCAGAGCTTGTTGGCCGGGGTGTCCTTGATCTGGTTGGGATGGATGATGAGGCCGGCGGGAGGGTCGATGTAGCCGAGGTCCTGCGCGATTTCGGTGGAGTTGTCAATGGAGCGGCCGATGAGCGCGACCTTGCGGCCGTGCTTGTGGGCGAGGTCCATGGCGATTTTGATGCGGTGGATCGAAGAGGAGAAGCAGGAGAAGAAGAGGCGCTTTTTAGCGGCTCCGAAGATGTCGTCAAGACGGGGGATGACGGCCTTTTCACTGGGCGTGAAGCCGGTGCGGTCGACGTTGGTGGAGTCCTGGAGGAGGACGAGGACTCCCTGCTTGCCGAGGTCGGCGAAGGCCTGGAGGTCGAAGGGGTGGCCGTCGGGGGAAGAGAGGTCGATTTTGAAGTCGCCGGTGTGGAGAACGATGCCGACGGGGGTGTGGATGGCGAGGGAGACGCAGTCGACGAGGGAGTGCGTGACGCGGATGGGGAGGATGGAAAAGACGCCGAGGTTGAAGCTGCGGCCGGGGAGGATTTCGACGAGTTCGGCGTCGTCGAGGAGGCGATGCTCTTCGAGCTTGCCTTCGACGTAGGCGAGGGTGAACTCGGTGCCGTAGACGGGGACGTTGAGGTCGGAGAGGATCCAGGGGAGGCCGCCGATGTGGTCCTCGTGGCCGTGGGTGAGGACGATGCCGCGGACTTTGGAGCGGTTCTCGATGAGGTAGGAGATGTCCGGGACGACGATGTCGACGCCGAGGAGCTCTTCTTCGGGGAACATGAGGCCGGCGTCGATCACGATGATGTCGTCGCCGTAGTGGAGTGCGAGGCAGTTCATGCCGAACTCGCCGAGTCCGCCGAGCGGGATTATTTGCAGTTTTTCATTAGCCATGGACCTTCAGTCTATCGCACTCGGCAAGCTTTAGCCGAATGTGGCGCGGATTCACGCAGATTGGCGTTCATGGGCAGGGCGTGGAGGTCTGCTAGATGGCGCGGAGGACGCGGGCTGGGAGGGTAAAGATCGCGCCGATGAGCTCGAATACTCCGCCAACTACGATGCCGACGAGGCGGAAGGGGAGCAGGATCAGCC
>DHWW01000265.1:1976-3194 GCA_002413385.1 Granulicella sp. UBA5172 | reverse complement strand
AGGCCGTTGGCTCCGGTCGAGAAGACAGCACCTTCGCTACGCATAAGGCCGTTGGCTCCGGTCGAGATGACAGCACCTTCGCTGGGTACTCACTGGAAAGATGCTCTAGGGGCGGGTGGTGAGGCGGGATTGGAGGAGGGACTTGGTGGCGGGCCAGTTTTCGCGGATGATGCTGAACCAGACGCGGTTGCGGTGGGAGCCGTCGGGCCATGCCTTCGAGGACGGGGGGCTGCATGAGTCAGGGTAACGCAGGCGAGAGTTGCTATTGCGCCTCGCCGAGCCAGACCAGGTAGGGGTAGAGCAGGAAGAACAGGATGAGCGTGATCGACATGAGGTCCATGTAGACGCAGAGCAGGACTCCGCAGTGGTAAAAACTCCAGCGCTTCTGCATGCAGCGGACTGTATCGGCGGCTCCGACGAGGCAGCCGACGGCTGGCACGACCAGCCACAGCGTCGCGCGCAGGTGAGGGAAGTCAGAGATGAGGGTCGCGAGCGCAAGGCTGGCCAGAACGATGAGGTTGCCACGGACGAGAGAGCGAATGCGCGGATTGAAGAAGTGGAGGGTCACGGGCTGGGAGAGCGCCAACGATGCTTGGATACAGTTTAGCTCGGTGGCGGGGTGGATGGCGCAGCCCTGGGGGTTGGTGGCGTCGATGGGGCTGTTGCGGGCTTCGTTGGAGAGGCGGCAGGGTAGGTCGCGGGGGCCAGGTGGCTTACGTCGGCGGTGGGCACCTCGACAACGCCAAACTTGTCCGAAGGAATATCGCGCATTCCGATGCGGAGAAATGTTTCTTTCGAGATGGGAACACTGATCTCCAGGTGGCACGCCATGGCGCTGCGGAGGAAGCGGTCGTAGTTGGCAGGGGCCAGGGTGATGAGAAAGGTTTTTCCGGTGGCGTTGAGCAGCCTCCCGTAGAGGTCGAAGACGTAGGCGAGGAACTCTACATGGCCGGTGTGGTTGCCATCAGGCTGCAGCGTGAGCGTGAGTTCACGCGGCAAGGCGACGTAGTCGATATCGTAGCGCTGAAACGGACCTTTCGGAGAGACGATGGGATCCAGGGTGTTGTCCGGCGCGACCGAGCTTTCGGTGTCGTTCGAGGCTGGAAGCACGCGCACCTTGAAGAGCAGGTTCTGGGGCTGGGGGGCTCCGCGGTTCATCGCCGCCGCCTCGTAGGCGGAGGCGGTGCTGTGCGCGGTGGCGGAGGGTGCGGTGGTGGG
>DHWW01000265.1:0-1734 GCA_002413385.1 Granulicella sp. UBA5172 | reverse complement strand
GGTCGCCTCCCGGAATTCCTTTTGATCGAGCTCAGCGGCGGCGGGCGTAAGGTCCTTGAGCGCCGGAGCGGCGAGGAGGTTGATGGGGAAGGTTCCTGAGAACCAGACCAGATTTTTTCGGCCCGGAAACGCAGACAGATAGTGGCCCAGCGTGTTGAATGCGTCGAGCGTGAAGGGGACNNGCTGCCGCCAGGGCGATGCTGCAACGCAGCGGATCGGGGGATCAGCTGGTGGTTGAGGATGCTCTTCAAGGTGTTCGGATTGGAGGTGAATCCCTGCAGCAGGATGAGGCGGTTCGCCAGGCCGAAGATCGCAATGCGCGCCTTGGGATTTGCGTGAGCCACATACTGTTGAAGCTGATTGAGCATGAAGCTCGGATCGTTCGCGGGGGTGTTCAGAGCGTCGAAGAGGAGGATGTTCAGGGTGCCGTCGGGAGGCAGAGGCGTGAAGTCGGTGAAGGTGCCGGGGGACAGCGTGGGCAGTGCCGGGCCTTGCTGGACGGGTGCGAGAGAGGGGTGCTCTTCGAATTGAAGAATGGTTTGCGGGGTCTTGTCCTCGGTAAGGACGAAGTCGCTGGGCTTGAGGCTGGAGACGAGATTGCCATTCTTGTCGCGCACAACGACGTCGAGGACAACCCGCTGCGCGTTCGCATGTAAGACGGTCGACTGGGCGTTCGGCGCTGGAGGAGGACCGCTTGACTGTGCTGCGTCCACTTGTGCAGTTGCTACGCCCAGCAGGACGATTACGGCCAGCAGCAGTCCATATAGCACACGCAAGTATCGCCTCCTGAGAGCGGATCCCCAAGATCAAGATATAGCGATAGACGATGGGTACGAGAATGAAGTTCCGTGCAGGTTAGGAATTCGCGGCAGTGAGTTCTGGACTTGCACCTGGTTTTGAGGTTGCATGCATCGCAGCCATGGCAGCGATCGACTCGCTGAAGGGCGCGCGCAGGACTCCGTGTTCTGTGATGATTGCGGCGATGTATTTTGCGGGGGTTACGTCGAAGGCAGGGTTCTCGATGCCGACGCCATCGGGGGTCATCTGCTTGCCGTTGGAGTGCGTGACTTCGCGGGGATCGCGCTGCTCGATGGGGATGCCCGCGCCGGTGGCCGTGGCGAGGTCGATGGTGTTGAACGGCGCTGCGACGTAGAAGGGAATGCCGTGCTCCTTGGCGAGGATGGAGACGCCGTAGGTGCCGATTTTGTTGGCGGTGTCGCCGTTGGCGGCGATGCGATCGGCGCCGACGATGACGGCCTGGATGCGGCCCTGGGCCATCAGGGAGGCGCTCATGTTGTCGCATAGGACGGTGGTGGGAATGTTGTCCTTCATGAGCTCCCAGGCGGTGAGGCGGGCACCCTGAAGGTAGGGGCGGGTCTCGTCGGCGAGGACGTCGATTTTGTGGCCGCGTTCGATGGCGGCGCGGATGACTCCGAGGGCCGAGCCGTAGCCGCAGGCGGCGAGGGCACCGGCGTTGCAATGGGTGAGGACGGTGCCTTGTTGGGGCATGAGGTCGGCGCCGAACTGGCCCATCTGTTTGCAGTTGGCGATGTCCTCGTCGTAGAGCTGGCGGGCGAGGGCGATGACGGCGGACTTGATCTCGGGGATGGGGGTATTGGCGGCCGCGAGTTGATGGTAGAGATCGCGGATGCGGCCAATGCCCCAGAAGAGATTGACGGCGGTGGGACGGGTGGCGGCGAGGTGGCTGCAGATTTCTGCGACCTCGGCGTCGAG
>DHWW01000016.1:10673-21682 GCA_002413385.1 Granulicella sp. UBA5172 | reverse complement strand
CTCATCATCGTCGTCGTCATCAAGGAGAGAGTTCATGGAAACGGGCTCGATCTGGAGTTAATCCATCGGGAAAGTGCGAACGCCTAGAACTTGAGGTAGAAGCCAATCATCGGCTCGTAGGTTGTCACGTGCTTCAGAATTGTCAGGTAGTTCTGGCCAAAGTCCGGAGCGAGGAAGAACAACTGCCGGAAACCAAGCTGAAAGCCGAAATGCGGGTTGAGTTCCTTGTGTACTCCCAGCGAATAATAGTAGGTCATCCGAGCCTTCTCAGGCTCTTCCTGCCCACCAAAGGCCGTCGGCCTGAAAGCCTGTGCTCCCACTCCGACGGACGCGAACGGCTGCATCCCGAAGATCGGATGCGGCGGCGTCACCAGGTAGCCCAGGGTGTACTCGGTCACCTTGGTCTGCACCTTGAAGTTCGTCGTGTTGGCGGGCAAGAAATTCGCCACCCCAGGACCTTCATAGTTCTCGGCATAGCGCCCATAGCCATAATTCATCTCAAGGCCGAAATAGGGCTTTATGGGATAGTGGATCGTAGCCAGCAGGCCCGTGGTGTTCGAGGCGAACTGCGTGATGCTTTCACCCTGGTTCGGAGCACGGAGATTGGTGACCACCGTCCCTGTAACTCTGGAGTTAAAAAGTCCTACGCCCGTAAGCGAGAGATCGAGCTTCTTGAGTTGTCTCCCCAGGGGAGTGGGCGGTGCTGCGGTCTGGGCGTATGCACTACCGAACGTGCTTGCAAGAAGAACAGCGGCGAGAAGAGAAAAGGCTTTGCGGATCAAGTCGTGAAGGCTCCGGGCGCTAAAATGCGCTCCCGTCTAGTCTAAACCTTTTGTTGGTGCGGGCGCGCCGTGCGATGCGAGTAAGAATCGAGGTTCCTGTCCCGAGGACCACCCCTCCTGCGAGCGCCGTCCACCAGTTCACCCGGAGTCCGCCAGGCCCGACGACTAGCTGGCCGAATCCCAGCACGAGCGCAACCGTCGCCGCAACGGCCACGATCGCAGGCGAGCGGCGCAGCAGATCCAGCACCAGCAACCCCACCGCCGTGCCCACCAGAGCCATCGCCCCGGGGTTGAGTTCGAGCCGCAGCAGCGAGGCTACAGCGAACAATGCGGCCACCAGTCCGACGGTTCCGGGCAGTATCCATCCCGGACGATTCAGCTCAACATAGATCAACAGCAGCCCCATCGTGAGGACGAGAATCGCGGCGTCGGGTGCAAGGTGTGAGAGCGCCCTTAGAGCCAGCAGCGCTGCACCTGCGACAGCCTCAAAATGGGTCTCCACGTCGCTACACTCCGATTGAAATCACACCAGGCACCATCGCCATGGCTGCCTACGGCACGCTTTGTCCGCGCTGTTGCAGCACCATTCGCAGAGCGATTGCCTCGGCGCTGGTGGGCTCGATCTTCAGGGCTTGCGAGACATCGTTCGCACTCGCCGCAAGCTGTTTGTCAGCTAGATCCAGCCGTGCCAATACCAGCAGGGCAGAGGTGTTCGGCTTCATGATGAGGGATGTCTTCGCCTCGGCCCGCGCCTTCACCGGATCTCCGCTGGCCTCTCGCAGTTGTGCCATTCCAGCGTGTGCCTCCGCGGAGTTGGGATTCGCAGCCAGCGCATATTGGAGCTGTGTCTCGGCCTCGGGCAGCAGTCCTTCGGTCAGATATTGATGCCCCAATTGCGTATATTCCACCGCGCGTTGTATCGCCGGCAGCAGCGCCAGCCTCGCAACCCGTACTTGATCCAACTGGAACGCCGCCTGCCGGAACCCTGTCTCGGAGTAGTTCCGCCGGATCCTCTCCAAGGGGCTGAAGCTGTTGTCTGCATTTGCATTCAGACGGGTTCCCGGTGCGACTTTCTTCAGCTGCGACCGTAGCTCGATCGCTTCATTGTCCCCCGGCTTCAGCTTCAGGGCATCCTTCACCTCCAGCGTCGCAGCGTCGGTGTCTCCGCGGCGAAACAGTGCGATGGCAAGGTTGTAGTGATAGTCCTCATCGGAGGGGTCGGCAGCCGACGCGCGCCGAAACTCGGCAACTCCGTCCTTGCCTTGACGGCTCACCGCAACCCCCTCGTTGTTCACGACTTCGGGTAGAGGCAGCTTCCCGGCTACAAACTCGAAGGCCTTTTGTGCCCCCGGATAATCAGCGGAGTTGAATCGTGCCAGGCCCAGATAGAAGTTCGCCTCGAGCGCCAGCCGGTCGGTGGTTGGAACCTTCGCCAGCGACGCTGCTGCGGCGTCGAAATTGCGCTCCGCATACTGCTCTTTACCCAGAGCCAGAAGGGCGTCCGCATCGTCCGGCGCGAGCGCGACCGCAGCCTGAAGCCGCTTCAGGCGCTCCACGTCTGTCGCGGCGTTCGTGCCGCGAATATAGTCCTCAAACGCAGGCAGTGGAACTGCGCCCTGGGCTGCGAGAAATGTCTGCTCCGATGCCGAAAAGTGTGGGTCCATGACGCCGGCCACCTTCCATGCCACAGCGTTCTCGGCGTCGAACAGATGCTGAAGTTCGGCAGAGTCGCCTATCCCTGACGACAGCCGGAGCTTGTCGACCGAGAGGACTTTCGCCTGGATTGTAATCCGGTTCGTCTTCCCATTGGCCGGGTCTGGCTGGACGTTGTAGCTGCCAATAATGACAAAGTTCGCGTCCAGCACCTCCGCCATGCGGATCGTGGTCGCACGTGTCGGCTTGAAGTCGACTGGAAGCCCCATGTGGTCATAGGCGAACTCTCGATCATCGTGTGAGATCGTCAGAAATCCGGCAGAGTTCAGACGCTTGTTCAGCGTATCGGGGAACGAGTCGCCAATCCAATTCAACGAAGGGTTGCCAGAGTGGTTGTCGAAGGGCAGAACCAGCACCACCCTCCCACCCGGTTCCGCTGGAACTTGTGCGGTTGCGGAAGTGGTTAAGGCGAAGATCGCCACGAGAGCGAGGAACAGGGCGAAAGACTTCGACAGTGACCGCATTGCCTCGATTATAGGCGGTCGCGTGAAGGGCGTTGTGGCTGCTGCAAATGCGGGCCGGATTCGAGGCCGTTACCTGGCCGGACAATCCCTGCGTCCAGTATCCGCAACACTCGCAATCGGCCACTTGCCATCGCTGCGGACAAGGTTGAACAGATCCGTTCCGCAATGATCGACCTTGCCATCGACGAGAAACTCAAACGGAGCCCACACCATCGCGTATCCATGATCCATCCGCACCAACGGATCATGGATACGCTCTTCGATCTTCGTCGTTCCAGGTCGTTCTATGGCTTGCTTGCCAGGATGAGTGGCGATGGGCCGGGCGCGGCGACGGTGCGAGGGTTCACGAATCCTGCCTCGACCAGCCAGCGGCTGATCTCTGCAAAGGAATACGTGTTGCCGTTGTCGGTGTTGACCAACATGTTTACCGCAAAGAAAAGTCCGGTCATGGGCCCGCTGCGGTCTTCCTCCACGAGAAACTCCGCAATGGCAATCGTTCCACCCGAAGCCAGCGAATCAAACACCTTCGACAGCAAGGTGCGGCTGCGCTCTTCGCCCTCGCTGTGCAGAATGTGGCCCAGCGTTGCGACGTCATGGCCCTTGCCAAAGTCGGTCGCCAGCAGGTCTCCTTCCACGAACGAAAACTGGTCGCTCAGATGAAAGCGTTCCACCGTCTTCTGCGTGACCGGTAGAACCTCAGGCCAATCCACGGCCGTGACCCGAACCTGCTTTGAACTCTGTGCCAGGGCAATGCCCCAGACTCCAGATCCGGCGGCAAGATCCAGCACGCCCACAGGCTGGGTGGCGTCCTTCAATTCCAGTGCTTGAGCGAGCACCTGCGCGGCTGGATAGCTCAGCGGGAAGATGTCCACGACAAATTGCTGGAAGAAATCCCCTCCCGTTGCCTCCTGGTTGACCGCGGCCACAGGCTTGCCCGTGCCCACAATCTCGGATAGATTCAGCCACTTCGGAATCAACTGCCGGCTGCTATGCAGAAGCAGTCCACCCTGAAAGCCCGGCTTGGTGCTGACCAGAAACGCTGAGCTTTCTGGCGTCAGCGAGTAGACGCCGTGTGCATCCTTAGCCAGGAAATTCAGCGCTGCCAGCACATTCATCACCGCGGTGAGACCGCGAACGGAAGCTCCCGTGGCTTCATGAACCTGGCTAACGGACTTCGGTCCTTCGTCGAGCACATCGAAGATCCGGTGGCGAATTCCCGCCTCGATCACCAGCGGCGGTACATAGCCCCAGGTGAATTGCATGATGCGTTCAGGCGTAACAGGTGCTTCGTTGGCAGGTGTCATATGCGTCCTCTCTGGTTTCAGGTTGGATAGATCAGGGCCCGGAAGGGAGCGTTCTCCTCGTAGCTCGAAAAGTGTATCAGCATCTCTTTGCATCGGTACAAGGATCTGGAATGATCTGTCGCTGTCAATCGTAGCGGCAGAAGCGAGAATTGCATCTCACTTCTGCAGGAGACCGAAAATGCAGCTTAATCCGGCGGACCCTAAATTCATCATTGGACTGGTGGTGATCCTTGCGATCATCCTGATTGGCGTTGCCCTGTACGTGAGCCATCGACGCAAGACAACGGAGAAACTGCGCCAGCGCTTCGGCTCAGAATACGACCGCGCCGTTCTGAAGCACGGCTCGGAGAGCAAGGCACAAGCCAATCTCGAAGAGCGCGAGACACGCGTGGATCATCTGGATATTCGCGAGCTCACCACTACCGAACGCGAACGCTACCTTGCGGACTGGCAGACGGTTCAATCCCGTTTTGTCGATCATCCCAAGGGCTCGGTCACGGAAGCCGATGAACTCGTCTCATCGCTGATGAGGGACCGCGGCTATCCGGTGGCCGACTTCGATCAGCGCGCCGCCGACATCTCTGTCAACTATCCCCGCGTCGTCGAGTACTACCGTTCTGGCCACGCCGTCGCTGCACGCGTTGGGAGCGACGAAGCCACCACCGAAGACCTGCGCACCGCGATGATTCAATACCGCACGCTCTTCGACGAACTCCTCCAGACACATGTGCCGAAGGAAATTTCTTCCGCAGCATGACATACAGGGACTGCGATGCGATCCTCCATTGCAGTCCGCTACTTCTTCCCAAACACCTCGCCCATGCGGCGGATCTGCGCACCGACGCCGCGCAGCTTCTCCTCCAGCCGCTCATAGCCGCGATCCATGTGGTACACGCGGTCGAGAATGCTCTCCCCATCCGCCACCAGCGCGGCCAGCACCAGCGCAGCGGACGCCCGCAGGTCCGAGCACATCACCGCCGCCGACTGTAGCTTTGTCCCTCCGCGCACCGTGGCAGAGCGCCCCTGCACCGTAATATTCGCGCCCATGCGATTCAGCTCGCCCACATGCATGAAGCGATTCTCAAAGATATTCTCGGTCACAATTGACGTGCCCTCGGCTTGCGTCAGGAGCGCCATAAACTGAGCCTGCATGTCGGTAGGAAAGCCCGGATACTCCTCGGTCGTAATGTCGGCTCCCACCAGCTTGCTGCCCGAGTGGACCCGCACATTCTCCTTGCCGATCTCAAGCTTCACGCCGCACTCCTCCAGCTTCGCGAGCAGCGATCCAAGGTGTTCGGGATTGCAGCCGTCCACATTGAGGTCGCCGCCTGTGATCGCACCCGCGATCAAAAACGTACCTGCCTCAATACGATCCGGATTGATCCGGTGCCGCGCTCCATGCAGCTTCGCGACGCCCTTGATCCGGATGGTCGACGTCCCCGCGCCCTCAATCTGTGCGCCCATGGCATTCAGCAGCGCCGCCAGATCGATCACCTCCGGCTCACGCGCGCAGTTCTCAAACAACGACTCGCCCTCAGCCAGCGCCGCCGCCATCAGCAGGTCTTCGGTACCCGTCACCGTAATCTTGTCGAAGACGATGTGGGCTCCCTTGAGCCGATTCGTCCGCGCCTCAAGATACCCATGCTCCTGTGTAATCGTCGCGCCCATCGCCTCCAGGCCCTTGATGTGCAGATCGATCGGCCGTCCCCCAATCGCGCAGCCACCCGGCATCGCGACCCGCGCCATCCCCGTCCGCGCAATCAGCGGGCCCAGCACCAGCGAGCTCGCCCGCATGGTCTTCACAATCTCGTACTTCGCCACCGGATCAGACAGAACCGCGCATTTGATCGACGTGCGGTGTTGCGCACGCCCATAGCCGAGCTCCACCTCCGCGCCCATGCTGGTCAGCAGCTTGCGCTCGGTCTCAATGTCCCGCACCTGCGGAATGTTTTCGAGGATGACCTCATCTTCCGTGAGGATGGCGGCAGCCATGCAGGGGAGCGCGGAGTTCTTCGCTCCCGAAACCCGAATCGTTCCGAGCAGGGGATTGCCCCCGCGAATTACAAACTTATCCATCCCTCCAGTCTACGGAAGGCTAGTGAGGAAAGGGGGTAATGAGGTGGGTGCGTGGGTGGATAGACTGTCGGGGCCCGGAGGTTTGAGGTTCTGGAGGTTAAAGCTCGAGCCGCGAGTCGTCGATGGCCAGACGGACGTTCCCGTCGGACTGCTGCAGACGCCGTACGGCCTCCATCTTATCGACATTGGCCTTCAGCATCACCACCGCAATCGGAATCGACTTGCCCGCCGACTTGATGGTGCGAATCGCCGTCTCGCGGTCGATGTTGCAGACCTTCATCAGCACCCGAATCCCGCGCTCCACCAGCTTGGCATTCTTCATGTGCACGTTCACCATCAGGTTGTCGTAGACGTAGCCAAGCCGCGTCATCGCCCCCGTGGTAATCATGTTCAAAATCATCTTCTGCGCCGTTGACGACTTCATCCGCGTCGATCCGGACAGAATCTCCGGCCCAACCTCGGCGCAGATCGTAATGTCTGCTACCTGCGACAGATCAGAGTTCGGATTGCAGGTAATCGCCGCCGTCTTCGCTCCACGTGCACGGGCGTACTCGGTCGCACCGACCACATAGGGCGTCCGTCCCGAAGCCGAAACCCCAATTACAATATCCTTGCGTGTCGGCCGACGACGCGCGATATCGCGCTGCCCAATCTCGGGCGAATCTTCATTCACATCGGAAGCGCTGGCCAGCGCCTTCGGCCCACCCGCCATGATGTACTGAACCTGCTGGGGTGCGGTTGAGAAGGTTGGCGGACACTCCGAAGCGTCCAGTGCTGAAATNNGTGTCGATCACCAGGGCGATTTCCGGCAGAGCCTTCTTCACCGCCGTCGCAACTTTGGCGTCTTCATGGGTTGATGATCCGCGCGATTTCGATAGCCGACTTGGTGTCGAGGCCCTCGGACGCTTCATTGAGCCTCTCCGTAGGGAGGCTTTGGAGGTCAGTGCCAGTCCGTACAACGGGCTGTTCGATCGGGGATGAGGACATAGTCAGTGTAGCCATGGAAAAGTGGTCGCTAACTGGATACTACTGCATTATGCTGTGCGGTGTCGTCCGGGCACGAACCAAGGAAGGCCATAGCACGCGCACCGGAAGGCTACAGCACACGCTCCGCGGGCAATCCTCGCTAAAGTTCGCGGGCGGCGCGCCGCGTATTATTTTGGTCGAGGGATCAATCGATGAAGATTACAGGCTCGGTTACGCCGAGATCCAGACTCCGCAACCTGCTGGCATTCCGCACCCTGCCGGCCGCCGTCATTCTCCTGGCCGCCTTCCTGCCGCTCTGCTCCAGCCTCCCGGCGGCGGCGCAGACTCCCGCGCCAACTCCTTCCACCGGCCCACTGCATTCCGCGCTGCAGCACATGGTCGACGCGCAATCCTCCGCTGGCCTCGGCAAAGTGGCCCTGTACGCCGTCCAGTTGAACACCCACAAGGCGGTCGGGATCGACGCGGACCTTCCCGTCCAGACCGCGTCCGTCATCAAGCTGGGCATCCTCTACGACGCGATGGTCGAAGTCCGCAACGGCAAAGCACGGTGGGATGAGCCCATCATCCTCCACCCGCACGAGGCCGTGAACGGCTCCGGCATTCTCACGTTGCTCGACACGCCGGTCACCCTCACGCTCAAAGACGTCCTGACGATGATGGTGATTGTGAGCGACAATACCGCCACGAACCTTGCCATCGATCGCTTTGGCATCGAGCCTGTGAACGCCCGGCTTGAAGCCCTGGGCCTTGAGAATACCCACCTGTACAAGAAGGTGATGGTTCCGGCCACCGGCCCCATGCCTGCCGACCAGCCAAAATTCGGTCTCGGCAAAACTACTCCCCGCGAGATGGCAACCCTCATGACCTACATCGGCGCATGCGATCTGCACCAGCAGGGAACTGCGCAAACCCCCGGCACTGCCCGCTTTTCCCCCGCCGATGATGCCGACCGCGCCGTCTGCAACGTTGCCCTGAACATGCTCAAGAATCAGTTCTATCGCGAGACCATTCCACGCTACCTCGAAACCGTCGATACCAGCGAGCCCGGGACTGCCATTGCCAGCAAAACCGGCTCGCTGGACGCCGTGCGCAACGACGTCGCGATCGTCATGGGCAAGACCGGCCCGATGGTGATCTCCATCTTTACCTACGACAACCACGATCAGGGCTGGACGGTCGACAATGAGGCGGAAGTAACGATTGCGAAGCTCGCGAAGGAGATTGTTACCGCCTGGTCACCGGACGGAATCACAGGCAAATTGCTCATTCCGGGGCTTGGCCTCGGTGAAAACCCCGCAGCTCCGGCGATCTCAACTCCCTGAAGGTTGCCATTGCCCCAGATAATTCGTCTAATCTAGTGACTGCGCCACTCAGTTGAGTGGTGCATGGGAGGCTTTTGCCGGTGCAAGACACGCAGCACGAAGAAGATCTAGAGCAGGCATCCGAGCACGTGGCTCCCGAAGAACAGGCTCCCGAGCCCGCCCTTCCGGATGCGACCCAGACGGCGGTGCCCGCTGCCTCCGGTTTGCGCTCCTGGTCGCGCGATCTGTTCATCTCTGTTGCGATTTCGATGTTCATCATCCTCTTCCTCTACCAGCCGGTGCGCGTCGAAGGTACCAGCATGCTTCCCATGCTGCAGGATCAGGATCGTCTCTTCATCAACAAGTTCGCCTATCGCTTTGAGGACATCCACCGCGGCGATGTCGTGGTGTTTCTCTATCCGCGGGACCACTCGAAGAGCTACATCAAGCGGGTCATCGCGCTTCCAGGGGACGGCCTCCGCATTGACCACGGAACTGTCTGGGTCAATGGCCTCGCTCTCACGGAAAACTACGTCCCCTTCAAGTACGAAGACGACCGCTCTCAGCCCGAGATGATCATCCCCAAGGGCGAGTACTTCGTCATGGGCGACCACCGTTCGATCTCCAGCGACAGCCGCGACTTCGGCCCCGTCTCGCGGCCCCTCATCTACGGCAAAGGCAGCGTTTGTCTACTGGCCGATGGATCAGGCCGGCCTGGTTCACTAGCGCAGGCGCAGACTACTCAGCCTTGTAGTGAACAATATCCGCGAACGTCGTCGGCACCAGGCTCGCGCCTCCCACTAGCGCCCCGTCGATATCGGGCTGCGCCATCAGCGCACCGATGTTCTCCGGCTTCACCGATCCACCATACAAAATTCGAGTCTTCTCCGCCGTCTGCTGCCCGCAACAGTGGCTCAACTCCTGACGGATAATTGCATGCGCCTCCGCAGCCACAATCCGGGCTTGCGGTTGACCCCGTGCCAATGGCCCAGATCGGCTCATACGCAATCACCAGTCTGCGCGCCTCGCTCGCCGAAATATTCCTTAGAGCCGCTCGCACCTGGTTGCGCAGCGTCTCTTCCGTCCTCAGGTCTTCGCGCTCCGCCAGCAGTTCGCCCACGCACACGATGGGCGTAATCCCATGGTTGATCGCAGCCTTCAGCTTCAGGTTCACGCGCTCGTACGTCTCGTTGAAATACAGCCGCTGCTCCGAGTGCCCCAACAGAACATGCCGGCAACCAATCGATACCAGCATCGTCGGCGACGTCTGCCCCGTATACGGCCCCTCGTTCAGCCAATGCATGTTCTGCGCCCCGGCCTTCACGTTTGTTCCGAACGTCCCCTCGAGTACATAGCCGAGCGAACTCATCGTAGGGAAGACGAGAATCTCATCGCGCTCATGTCCCTCGACCAGCGGAAAGAACGCATCCAGAAATGCGAGCGACTCCTTCGGCGTCTTGTACATCTTCCAATTTCCTGCGATTACCGGCTTACGCATTCATGCTCCTATTTGAACGTTAGTGGAGAGTACGGGGGCACAGCAGCGTCTGGCAAGAGATCCTGCTCGCCTATCGCACACTACTTCTCCGTCAGCGCCGCAACCCCCGGCAGCGTCTTACCCTCAAGAAACTCCAGGCTCGCGCCACCACCTGTTGAGATGTGTGTGATCTTGTCCGCGACTCCGGAGTGATGCAGCGCCGCAACCGAGTCGCCACCTCCCACAATCGTGATCGCATCCTCGTTCTTCGCCAGTGCCCTGGCAATCGCATTCGTGCCCTGGGCAAACGGAGCCAGCTCGGCAACGCCCATCGGCCCGTTCCACACAATCGTTGCAGCCTCGGCAATCTCGGCAGAGAACATCTTGATGGTCTCCGGCCCAATATCCAGCGCCATCCACTCTGCGGGGAACGGACCCGTGCCGCTGAAGATCTGGGTCTTCGCATCGGCCCCAAACCTGTCCGCGAGCACATGATCGATGGGGAGAAGAAACTTCACTCCCCGCTCGTCGGCCTTCTTCAGCGCAGCGCGGGCAATGTCAGTCTTGTCGCCCTCCACCAGCGACTTGCCCGTCGACTGACCCTGCGCATTCAGGAACGTGTACGCCATTGCGCCGCCAATCAGGAGCGAGTCAACACGGTCGAGCAGGGCATTGATGACCTCGATCTTGTCCGAGACCTTCGCCCCGCCGATGATCGCCACAAATGGCCGGAACGGCTCGGTTACCGCCTTGCCCAGGTAATTCAGCTCCCTCTCCATCAGCAGGCCCGTCGCCGACTGATTCACAAAATGAGTAATCCCCTCAGTCGAAGCATGCGCGCGGTGCGCTGCTCCAAAGGCATCGTTCACATACACATCGCAGAGGCTCGCGAGCTTCTGCGCAAA
>DHWW01000016.1:10195-10661 GCA_002413385.1 Granulicella sp. UBA5172 | reverse complement strand
GCGACGTTCTCATCGGCATCGAGCACATCGTCCAAGAGCATCCGCAGTCGCGCCACGACCGGCCGCAGACTCATCGAGTCCACAACCTTGCCCTTCGGCCTGCCCAGATGCGCCGCGAGGATCACGCGGGCCTTGCGGCGCAGAGCGTATTCAATTGTGGGGATCGTCTCGCGGATACGGGTATCGTCCGTGATCGTGCCCTCTTTGGTGAGGGGCACATTAAAGTCAACGCGTATGAAAACACGTTTGCCGGTCAGATCGAGGTCGCGAATCGAAAGCTTGGACATTGCCAGAAGGATACCGGACAAGCGCAAGAATGGACAGAGCGAACCCCATCCTCCCTGCGAATCTCTTCGCACAATTGGATGGGGCTCAGTCTTGCGTTAAAATGCACCGGATCAACAATCCATCAAGCTTGCAGAATCACTACAGCTTGATGGTGACAGCCTTTACCTCGGTGTAATGA
>DHWW01000016.1:229-10168 GCA_002413385.1 Granulicella sp. UBA5172 | reverse complement strand
AGTCCTCCGCGTGCGCGAGGAACATCCGCGTCCTCACCACATCCTCAAACGTGGCCCCAGCCTGCGCCAGTGCTGCTCCGATGATCCCCAGCACCACGCGCGTCTGCTCCGCCGCGGACAAGTCCTCGGCACCCACCGGCCCCGTCCCCGAGACGTGCACCACGTTGCCAATGCGCACCGCGCGAGAGAAGCCAATGATCGGTTCATAAGGAGACGTGCCGGCAATATTCTGGCGATTCAAATTCGAGCTCATACCCGAATCATATCCGCAGAACCGATACCGCTGCGGATCTACGGTATGATCTTCAGAACTTCGATCTCCAGAACCCCGAGGGTCTCCCGACTATGTGCTTCTCTGCAACCGCAAACTTCGTAGGCAGCGGCGTTCTGGCCGCCGTCGGCGTCGTCACGCTGGCCAAGGTCAAGCACCGCCGCGAGCTCCTCTTCGCCTCGCTCCCCACGCTCTTCGCGATCCACCAGTTCATTGAAGGCTTCGTCTGGCTCGGCCTCGACGGCTACGTCTCTCCCGCGACCATGCTCTACATGGGCGCGGCGTTCATGCTCTACGCCCANNCGCCAGCCGTCGCCGCCGCATGTGGCCCTTCCTCATCGTCGGCACCGGAACCGCGCTCTACATGCTCTGGGCGCTCGCCTCCTATCCGCTCCAAATCTCGGTCAAGGGCAACAGCATCGTCTACATCAACCAGGCCACCAACAACACCACCCTGGCCATCCTCTACGTCATCGCGACCTGCGGCTCGCTCTTCTTCTCCAAGGTCAAGGACATGGTTGTCTTCGGTGCCGCCAACCTCATCATCCTACTGGCAGTGATGGCGGTAAAGCGCTACGCCTTCACCTCGCTCTGGTGCGCCTATGCGGCCATCGCCAGCATCATCATCCTCGCGTATTTCTGGAAGAGCGCCGGCATCCGCCCCTTCAAATACGTCGACGCCATCTGAGCGCAGCTCCGTGAATCAAACGTCATTCTTCCCTGTAGCTCGTTGACTATTTCGAATCGCGTCCACATCCGCTAGATCCTGAGGACGGCCAGACGCGAGCTTATTCGCGATCAGGTCTCCTGCAGAAATATAGCGAGCAGGAACTTCGCCGTCGATCATGATGGGAATGCTATTTGCGTATACAGTCGCAAAATCGACACCATCGATTTGCTGGATTACTTCAAAACAAATAGGGGGAACGCCAAAGCGTCCAATCGTCTTGCCGTCTGCGAAGTCTTCAACCGTGAACCGCATGAGCGGCGCGCCGAACTCCGCCAGCCCCTTGTATGTGGCCCGAGCGTTTTCTAGGCTCGACTCGATAAAGACATCCAAGTCTTTCGTCATCCGAGGTTGAGCATGCACAAAGACAGCATATCCACCGATGACAACGTATCTAACGTGGTTCGCGTTGAAGGCGGACAGCAACTGTTTTAAGTTCTCGTCCATCGGCGGAATAGCCATACGCGCGGTACCCCTCGACGCTCATCTGATGACCGGCAGCGATGCGCTCGCTGGGCGAGATGCTGGCCCAGTAGCGGTATTCTTCATCCTTAACGTCTTGAAAAGAATCGAATTTTTGCCCGACCATTTCCATAGCCATAGCTACATTCTATCAAGTCTGGATTGCAAATGCTGTCAGATTCACTACAGCCCCTTCTTCTCCAGGAACAAGATCAGATCCTTCACGCGGCTCGAATAGCCCCACTCGTTGTCGTACCAGCTGATCACCTTGCCGGTATTCCCAACCACCTTTGTCAGCTTGCTATCGAAGATGCTCGACAGCGGATTGCCACGGAAGTCCGTCGACACCAACTCTTCTTCGGTGTAGCCGAGGATGCCTTTCAGCTCGCCTTCGCTGGCGGACTTGATCGCCGCGTTGATGGACGCGACGGTGATCGGCTTCTCCGCCACAAACGTCAGATCGACGACAGAAACATTCGGTGTCGGCACGCGAATCGCGAAACCGTCCAGCTTGCCGTCCATCGCCGGAATCACCAGCTTCAGCGCCTTGGCCGCGCCCGTCGAGCTGGGAATCATGCTCAGCGCCGCAGCCCGCGCGCGCCGCAAATCCTTGTGCGGAGTATCCAGAATTACCTGGTCATTCGTATAGCTGTGGATCGTCGTCATGATGCCCGACGCAATCCCGAACGTATCGTTCAGTACCTTCACCACCGGCGCCAGGCAATTCGTCGTGCAGCTCGCATTCGAGATCACGTTGTGCTTGGCCGCGTCATACTTGTCGTCATTCACGCCCAGCACGATGGTCAGGTCTTCATTCGACGCAGGCGCCGAGATGATCACCTTCTTCACCGTCGAGCCGAGGTGCGCCTTGGCTTTGGTCGCATCGGTGAAAAATCCGGTCGACTCGACGACAATCTGCGCTCCAACGGACGCCCAATCCAACTTCGCAGGGTCGCGCTCCGCGAAGACTTTGATGGCCTTGCCGTCGACGATGATAGAGTCCTCCGTCGCCGAAATAGTGTGCTTCAGATTCCCCAGAATCGAGTCATACTTCAGCAAATGTGCCAGTGTCGCCGGTGTCGTGAGGTCGTTCACAGCTACGAATTCGATCTCAGGATTGTCCAGTGCCGTGCGAAAAACATTGCGACCGATGCGGCCGAAGCCGTTGATGCCTACCTTGACTGCCATGATCTCTCGTATCTCCTCAATCTCTCTGAGGCTATCAAAGCAGGGAAGTCGCCGCAAACCCTTTAGCCACGCAGCCTCCCGTACCTTCTCGAATACCGGACGGCCTGCACCACTTTTGCGGCAGGCGTACGCTTGTGTTACAAAGCAGTTATGCGCGAATGGTTGCGCGAGACACTCATGAGAAGACGTACTAAGCGTGGTCCGAACGAATCGGAGTCCACGGGCAAGATTGGGCAGGAGATTCCTGCGAACCAACCCGCACCCCTGCGACCCTCCTACCCCGAGCCTTTACCGGTAGCCCAACCCGTCGCTGAACCCACGGTCGCCGAGCCCCCGGTTCAGCCGCGTGCACAACGCGTGGACAAGGCCGCCCCTGAAGCCTCCGACGAGGCGACCCCAACCGAGCCCAAGCTCGTCCACGAGACCCAGCCCGAGTCCCTCGGCACGCCACCCGCTGGCCCAGAGGCTGTCTCGAACAAGTCTCCGCGCGGCTACGTTGTGCTCACCATCGGGCTTCCCGGCTCCGGCAAGACCACCTGGTACAAGCGCCGCGGCGTCACACCGCTCTCCAGCGACCTGCTGCGCAACATCCTCTTTGACGACATCACGGAGCAGCGCTACCAGGGCCTCGTCTTCAGTACCCTGCGCAGCCTCCTCCGCGCCCGCCTCATCGCCAAGATGCCGTGGAACTACGTCGACGCCACCAACCTCAGCCCGCACGAGCGCCGCCAGTGGATCAAGATGGCGAAGTCGTTCGGCTACGAAGTCCAGGCCGTCTTCTTCGACGTGCCTCTGGCCGTCTGCCTGGAGCGCAACTCCAAGCGCGACCGCCAGGTCACTGACGACGTCATGCACAAGATGGCCGAGCGTCTGCGTCCACCCGCCTTCAAGGAAGGCTTCGACAAGATCACCGTCGTCCGCGTAAAAGGCGCAGCCGTACCGCCCCCAGGCGAGCTGGCCCCGGAAGCCGAAAACGCACCCGAGGCCGCAGTCGAAGGCTAATCTTCCACCCCATCGGAGCTGCAATGGCGACCCAGGCAGTGGAGTTCTCGCAGGTGAGCTTCACGGTCGCGGATAACCGTCAGCTTCTGTGCGACATCTCCCTCCGCGTCGCCCCCGGCACCACCACTGCACTCCTCGGCCGTAGCGGCTCTGGCAAAACCACCCTCCTCCGCACGGTCAACGCGCTGGTTCGTCCCACCAGTGGCCGCGTGCTGGTCGGCGAGCAAGACGTCTCNNTTCGGAGCCCTCGACCCCCTCACCCGCGCCGAGATGCAGACCATGCTCCGGGACCTCCTCCAGCGCGTCGGTAAGACTACGCTCATCGTCACCCACGACCTCGACGAAGCCCTCTACCTTGCCGATCGCGTCGTCCTCCTCGAAGCTGGCCGCATCGTCGCCGACCTCGCCGCCACCGATGTGCGCACCTCGCAAAACGAAGCCGTCCGAGCCTACGTAGCCGCAACGCATCGCGACCCCACCCACGACGATAAAGCCGTCGTGAATGGGCCACCCGGCTTTGGATGTGCCCCATGAACCTGTTCCTCCACCAGTACGGCTCGCAGATCGCCCGGCTCACCTTCGAGCACCTCTGGCTCACCGCGAGCGCCATGCTCTTCGCCACGGCCATCGCTCTCCCACTCGGCATCTTCCTCACCCGCCGCGAGTCGTTCGCACGGCCCATCCTCGGCATCGCCAACATCCTGCAAACCATCCCCAGCCTGGCCCTCTTCGGCCTGCTTCTGCCCGTCCCATTCCTCGGCGACCGCGCCGCTCGGCTGGCCATCGTCGCGCTCACCAGCTATGCGCTGCTCCCGATCCTGCGCAACACCTACGCGGGCATTCGCTCGGTGGACGCCGCACTGATCGACGTCGCTAACGCTCTCGGNNGCCGGTCTGCGTACGGCTACGGTCACTTGTGTGGGCGTCGCCACGATCGCCGCAGCCATCGGCGCCGGTGGTCTGGGCGAACTCATCTTTCGTGGCGTCGCCTCGGTCGACAACCGGTTGGTCCTCGCGGGCGCCATCCCTGCGGCGCTGCTCGCGTTGTGCGCAGATGGCGCGCTCGGCCTCATCGAAAAGCGTGTAGCGGTGCGCCGAGCATGAAGCGCGCCCTGCTCCTCTCCATCGCCCTCATCACCCTCGCCGCCTGCGCCCCGCCGCGCTCCTCGCACATCGTCATCGGCGCCAAAGACTTCACCGAGCAGGTCATCCTCGGCGAGCTCCTCGCGCAGGAGATCGAGGCCTCCGGCGGCGGCCCCGTCGAGCGCCGATTCTGGCTTGCGGGAAGCTATCTCTGCCAGCAAGCCCTCGTCTCCAACCGCATCGACGCCTACGTCGAGTACACCGGCACGGCCCTCACCGCCATTCTCAAGCAGCCGCTAGACCGCGACCCCGCCAGCGTCGACCGCACCATCACCGGCCTCTACGCCCAGCGATACCACGTCCGGGTCTTCCCCAGCCTCGGGTTCAACGACACCTTCGCGATGGTCATTCGCGGCGTCGATGCTCGCCGGCTCCACCTCAAAACCATCTCCGACATCCTCCCTTACGCCCCCACCTGGCGTCTCGGCGTCGGCTACGAATTCGCTGAGCGCCCCGATGGTCTGCGCGGACTCAGCGCGGCCTACAACCTCCACTTCGAAGGCGACCCTCGCACCATGGAGCTGGGCCTCCTCTACCGCTCGCTCGTCGCCCATCAGGTCGACATCGTGGCAGGCAACTCCACCGATGGGGCGATACGCGCATTCGACTTCGCGGCACTCGAAGACGACCGCCACTACTTCCCACCCTACGAAGCCGTCCCTCTGGTCCGCGAAGACTCCCTCCGGCGCTGGCCCCAGATTGCCGTCGCGATGCAGCGCCTCGCCGACAAAATCACCGCTGACGACATGCGCGCCATGAACCTGGCCGTCGACGCCCAGCATCGAGATCCAGCAGACGTCGTGCGCGAATTCCGCGCCAGTAAAGGACTCTAACCACTCGCGAGATATTCGTCATCCTGACCCTGAGTTCGCCGAAGGGGAAGGACCCTGTATTTTGTTCGCAGCGCCCCAAGGTTCATCATGATTTATGAAGGAGTAGATGCCCCATGCAAGATCATTCAACCAGTCAAACCCAACCCGAACCCTGGCTCCGCGGCACTCTCATCGACATCGACCCCGTCCGCCGCCAGATTCTCCATGCCCTCGAACTAGCCGCCGAGGACGCCACCCGCTGGACCGCCGACCTCACCGAAGAGCAACTCTTCGCGCGCCCCGCAGGCCTCGCGCCGATCTCCTTCCACCTCCGCNACATCGCNCGCTCGCTCGACCGCTTACGCACTTACGCAGAAGGGAAGCAGCTGGACGCAACCCAACTAGCCGCGCTGAAGACCGAGCTCGATCCAGCCTCCGCCATCGACCCTCGCATCGAATTCCACGAAGCGCTCCAGCGCTCCACCGAACGCATTCGAGCCATCTCCCCCAAAGACTTCGCGATCACCCGCGGCGTCGGCCGCAAGCAACTCCCCACCACCGTCGGCGGCCTGCTGGTTCACTGCGCCGACCACACCCAGCGCCACACCGGCCAGTTCGTAACCACTGCCAAGCTGGTCCTCAACTCCTAGACGAAACTCTCGCCGTCCGCGCAGGACCCGGGTGCCCCATTCATGNNCCCCATTCATGACGGCTTCATGTCATGGGTGGGGTGCAAACTCTTCATGCCCGCACGAAACCCAACTCTCGCCGTCCGCACAGGGCTTAAAGCTGCGCCGCCTTCTCCCACTCTGCAAACACAAACTCCGCCAGGGGCTTCCTTGTGCGTGCTGCCATCTCCATCGCCTTCATCTGCTCGGGGAGTGATTCAGGATCGCCAAGATAACCCAGCGCCCATGCCGCACCCACCTCGAAATCCTCAGGAATCGCAAAGTTCGCTCGCGCCCTGTCTTTATCGACTCCGCCCATGCCATGCGTGTGCATTCCCAGAGCTGTCGCCTGCAGGCTCATGTTGGCCGAAGCAGCGCCCGTATCGTGCAGCCCATACGCGTTCGGAGATCCATTCTGCGTGAACGTCTTCTTGCCCACCGACAGAATCAGCACCGGCGCTGTCTTCGCCCACGTCTGATTAAATTCAATCAGCGAGTCGAGAATCTTCGCATACGTCTCATCGCCCTTTTTGCCGACGAGAAACCGCCACGGTTGCTCGTTAAAGCTCGACGCTGCCCACGCCGCAGCGGTAAAGATCTTGGTCAAGTCTGAACTCGACACTGGCTTGTCCGCAAAGGATCTCGGGCTCCACCGCTTGAGAATGATCTCCAAAACACCCGACCCCAGTGGGCCACACTTCGACGACTCAAAATCCTGTGCCATATTTATCTCCTGTTTGGTTTGGGTGCACGAAAATCAAAAGGCTCAGCCGACCAGATGTCCCATCTTGTCGCGCTTCGTCTCCAGATACCGCTCAAATGTCGGCTCACTCGGAATCGCCGCCGACAAGCGCTCCACCACGTGAATTCCCGCATCCTCCATGGCCGTCACCTTCTCCGGATTATTGGTAATCAAGCGCACCGCCGGAATATTCAGCGCCTTCAAAATCTCAGCCGGAAGCTCAAACCCACGGTAGTCCGCACGAAATCCCAGCTCTAGATTCGCCTCGATCGTGTCACGCCCCTGGTCCTGCAGTTCATAGGCTCGCAGCTTCGCCATCAGGCCAATGCCTCGCCCCTCCTGCTCCTCATAGAGCAGGATCCCCGCACCCTGATCGGCGATCATCTTCAGCGCGAGGTGCAATTGATCGTGGCAATCGCAGCGCAGCGAGTGAAACACATCGCCGGTCAGACACTGCGAATGAATTCTCACAATCGGGGGTGCCGCGGTCAGGTCGCCCATGGTCAGCGCGACCGCGTTATCCACGCGTTTCAACGACGCATTCCCGGGCTCCGCAACTCCCTCAAATCCAAGAATGCGAAAGTGTCCCCAACGAGTAGGGAAGTCTGCTTCGGCGATCTTGCGAACGCTGTGATACGGCATATAACCATTATAGATTCGCCGTCCCACGAAACGATTCATCCCATCAACTCCTCCCATCCCGTGCGCTCGTACGAGTAAAGTAAAGTCGTGCAGGCGAACGACTCCAAACTGATCTTCATCACGCTTCTGGTCGAGCTCGGCGTTGCCGCCGCGGTGGCCAGTTCGCTCGCGCGCTCCACCCGCTTCAAACGCCTGCTGCTGCTCAAACAGCGCACCCGTCGCGAAACCCTGCAGCTCGTCGCCTGGATCTGCGTCCCGCTCATGCTGGGCGTGCTCGTCCGCGTCCGTGTCCCCAACTTCCTCGCTGCCGACATCTCTTTCCAGGCCATCGCGATCCTCGGCCTGCTGCTCGGCCCCGGCGCAGCGATGGTCGGCGGAGTCGCCCTCGCACTTCCTGCCCTCGGTCATCACGAGTACTTCGCGCTCCCCGTCAACCTCATCGTTGCAACCATCTTCGGAGCGTACCGCCGCGTCGCTGGCGAAGAAAATATCTGGTCCTTCTCGCCCCTTATCGACCTCAGCCTCTACCGCTGGATTCGCCGCACCGTCACCTGGCCCCACCTTGACCGCCAGATCTTTCTCCTGATTCTCCTGATGGTGACGCAGTTCGGCACCAGCCTGATCGCCAGCTTCTATCCCCACAGATATTTTGCTCTCCACTCCAGCTCCTGGCTCATTGAGCTCGCCATCTGCGCCTGCGCGCCCGTCGTTGTCGGCATTCCACTCAAGATCTGGAACGCTGTCCGCATCGAGCGCAAGCTCGAAGAGCAATCGCGCCTGCTGCTTGAAGCCCGCCTCGAAGCCCTGCAGCGTCAGATCAATCCGCACTTCCTCTTCAACACGCTCAACTCCATCGCCTCGCTCGTCCGCTCGAAGCCGGAGCTCGCCCGCGAGATGATCGTCAAGCTCAGCAACATTCTCCGCACCCTGCTCGGCGACCGCGACGCCTTCGTACCGCTCAGCAAAGAGCTGGCCTTCACTGACGATTACCTCGATATCGAGGTCGTCCGCTTCGGCGAAAAGCTCCACGTCGTCAAGGAAATCTCACCCGACACGCTCGACGTCGTCGTCCCCAGCATGGTCCTCCAGCCGCTCATCGAGAACAGCATCAAGCATGGCCTCGAGCCACGCATCAGCGGCGGCACCGTCATCCTCCGCAGCCGCATCGTCGACAAGCGGCTCCTGCTCGAGATCGAAGACGATGGCGTTGGCATGGAGCCCGGCGGCGCTACATCCTCGCCCGTCAGCGGCCTGGTTCGCGAAGGTTCCGGCATCGGGATGCGTAACGTCCGCGAGCGCTTGCACGTCCTCTACGGAGACGAAGCTGACGTCCAGATTGTCAGCCGCCCCGGTCGAGGCACGCGTGTCTGCCTCTTCATGCCCCTCGCCAGCCGCGAAGAAAGCGACGAATTACTTACCATGCTCGCCGAGACTGTGAGGCAATCGCTCATCACCATCGATCAACAGCGCAGCCGCTTTCGGAAGAAGCCTCATCACTTTGCTAAAATCGAGTCGGTGGGGCGCCGCAATGACTGAGCTCGTGAACATGATTTCCGGCGCAAGCGGCAAACCCATTGCCGTCGACCGCCGACCCACATTACAGGACCGCCTGCAGCACCGCATCGCGCGGTCGGGCAAGACCAAGCATCAAGAGAGATCGAGGAAAGAAATGACCGAAATTGTGTCCATCCACGCGCGCGAGATTCTAGACAGCCGCGGCAATCCCACCGTCGAAGCAGACGTCATCCTGTCCGACGGTATCCGCGGCCGCGCCGCCGTTCCCAGCGGAGCCTCCACCGGCGAGCACGAAGCCGTCGAGCTCCGCGATGGCGACCCCGAAACACTACCTCGGCAAGGGCGTCCTCCAGGCCGTCGAAAACATCGAGAGCGCCATCGCCCCGGAACTCACCGGCATGGACGCCAGCAACCAGATGCTCATCGACGCCACCATGATCGCGCTCGACGGCAGCGACAACAAGGGCAATCTCGGCGCGAATGCGATTCTTGCCGTCTCCATGGCCTGCGCCCGCGCCTCTGCCGAAGCCCTCGGCCTCCCACTTTATCGCTATCTCGGCGGCGTCAACGCCTGCATCCTTCCCACGCCGATGATGAACATCCTCAACGGCGGCACCCACGCCGACTCGAACGTCGACGTCCAGGAGTTCATGATCCGCCCCGATCGGCGCGCCGACCTTCCGCGAGGCGCTGCGCTGGGGCGCCGAGGTGTATCACGCACTGAAGTCCGTCCTGAAGGAGCGTGGGCTGTCCACCGGGCTGGGTGA
>DHWW01000016.1:0-200 GCA_002413385.1 Granulicella sp. UBA5172 | reverse complement strand
TGGGTCACGCAATATCCCATCGTCAGCCTCGAAGACGGCCTCGACGAAAACGATTGGGACGGCTGGCGCATCCTCACGGACAAGCTCGGCGGCAAGATTCAACTCGTCGGTGACGATCTCTTCGTGACCAACACCTCGATCCTGCAGCGCGGGATCGAAGAGGGTGTGGCGAACTCGATCCTGATCAAGCTGAACCAGAT
>DHWW01000107.1:1245-4603 GCA_002413385.1 Granulicella sp. UBA5172 | reverse complement strand
CGCATCACCGGCTGGAACGCTCCCCACTCAAACCACCGCACAAACAGCTCCGGATAATCCGAGTAGTTGCCCACATTCGCTCTCGCATCCGACGGATCGATCAACGGCGTATGCAGCGGCTTATAGCTCGCAGGAAGTGACGGCGAGAAGAAGCCGGCAATGTCCGTATCCCAGTACGGCATACCCGTCGCCGTAAAGTTCAGCCCTGCAGGAATGGAACGCTTCAGCATGTCCCACGTCGACATAACGTCGCTCGACCAGAACACCGTTCCGTTCCGTTGCGCACCCAGATAAGCTGCACGCGCCAGGATCATCACCCTGCGGCTGTCTCCAAAGTCGCGCCTGAATCCCTCGTACACAGAAGCCGTGTGGAACAACGGATAGACGTTGTAATACCGAGCTCCCGAGCCAACGAAGAAGAAGTCCTTCGCCGGATCGATATCCGGTTCCGTCTCGTCGAGCCAGAGGGTATCGAAATGGTCCGGCTTGATATAGCGGTCCCGAATCTTCTCCCAGAACCACTTCGCCGCCTCCGGATTCGTCGTATCGATGTTCGGCCCGATCGCATCCTTGAAGCCGCCCGGGTCCGGAACTCCCGCCGCATTATGAATCAGCCAGCCCTTGTCCTTCAGCATGTTGTAATACTGCGTGCCAGGCGCGTAATGCGGCCACACACTCAGCAGCGTCTTGATGCCCATCGCATGCAGCTGATCGTTCATCCCCGCCGGATCAGGCCACCGCGCCGGATCAAGATCCATCTCTCCCTGCTTCGTCATATTCAGGAAGTCCACCACCAGCACATCCAGCGGCAAATTGCGATCGCGATATCCCTTCGCAACCAGCCAGCAACTGCTCCCGGTTCGGATAGATCGCCTTGCTCTGGATGTAGCCATACGTCGCCTTCGGCAGCATATGCGTCACGCCCGTCAGTTGCCGATAGCCCTCATAAATCTCATCCGTGTTCTCGCCCGCGATCACAAAGAACGACACCCGGTCGCCAATCTGCGACGACCACACATTCTGCTGATTGAACCCAAGATCAATCGTGGTCTTCGAAGGATTGTCCCAGACCAAACCATAACCATGGCTCGACACCATGAACGGAACGCATACATCCTNNCCCTTCTGCTGTTGCCCCAGCCCGTAGTAGTGCTCACCCGCCGGCGAGTCGAACGTTGCCGCCACACGATAGCCCGCATCGTCCTTCACCATCTTCGGCGCACTCGCGTCCGCCGGGTTAGGAACCATCCTCCAGTTCCGCATATGCAACAGCATCTTCCCCGAAGTCGTCGTTACCGTAAGCGAGTCGTCGCTCGGCCCTTTCTTTCCCCGGCCAAAGTAGTGGTCTCGCAGCGATCGATTCAGCTCGTCGAGCGGCATGGGATGCGGCCGCAGTGCCTCCGGCAAATCTTCCGGAGACAGATGCACCACCAACCTCCCCGACCGAAACACCTCGCTCCCATCCGCTTGCTTCTCCTCCGTCCAGCCTGTCATCGACGGAGTTCCCACAAAACCATAGCCCGGCGCCGCAGTCGCCAGCGCCGTAGTCTTGCTCAGCGTCACCCGGAGGATGTTCGGAGCATAGGGCTCGAGCACGATCGTTCTGCCATCACGGTTCAGCACGAAGCTGCTGCCCTGAGCGAGAGCTGTCGCACCTCCGAGCACACCAACCCCCAGCATCCACACCGCCGCAGTTCGACCCAGCGCCTTCCCCCTCTTCATGCAGCGCTGACGTTCTTGCATCTCTTCGGTATCGCCGGTATTGCCGGAATGGGCAAATCTATTGGACAGGAGGGGGAGTAGCATTCGTCGTTCACCAGGCAGCGTCACTCAGGTCACCAGACAGCATCACTCAGGTAAACGCTTACTTTCTGCGGCAGTAAAACCCTGCAAAGTGTAGGAGCTTGCACTTTGTCGTGTCAAGACGATCCCACTCCGTGCCATCGCCCACGCCACTCCCTGTCCCCGAGCCCTCCCACCCTTCTCCCCATCCCACCGTTCTTCGCCGGGTGCCCCCCAGCCTGCCCTGAGTTCGCCGAAGGGTCTCGATTCTGAGACGTGGGCCGCCAACAACCCCGAAACCCCCGCCAACTCCACCGAAGACTAACCCCCATCCCGCAGCAGCGCCAAGCCACTCACCCAGAATGCATGGCCGACTCACTAGCCTCGCCACGCTCCGATAAATCCATCCCTTCCAATCTGCCTATCACTCGGAGTGTCCGTAACTTCCCACAAGCCGACTTGAACGAAGCCGCTGTGCGGCGGACGCTTTCGCGTGTGGCTGGATGCGGCATTTGAGGCTGTTGGGATAGTTTGGTTCGCAGAGAAGGAGGATTCTCTGTGAACCAACTACGTCAACTCATGCTTGAGGAGTTGCACCGCCGCAACTTCGCCGATACAACCATCCGCTCGTATCTTCACGGTGTGGCGCACTTCAGCCGGTACTTCCGCCGTCCGCCCGATCAGCTTGGCCCGGAGGAGATTCGCAAGTACCAGGCGATGCTGTTCACCAAGTTGAAGTACAGTCCCAACACCGTCATCGTACGGCTGGCGGCTCTGCGCTTCTTCTATATCCACGTGTTGAAGCGTGGCTGGAGCATCGCCGAGACGCCCTATCCGAAGAAGGTGCGTCACCTTCCAGGGGTACTCAGTCAGGAAGAAGTCGCGCGACTGATTGAGGCGGCGGATACACCCTTCCATCGCATCCTGCTGATGACGATGTATGCCACCGGCGCACGTCGCGCAGAGGCTGCCCACCTGAAGGTCAGCGACATCGACAGCCAACGGATGGTGGTTCATATCCGGGAGGGCAAGGGCGGCAAGGACCGCGATGTCATGCTCAGCCCGAAGCTGCTCGATGCACTGCGCATCTACTGGCGCGGTCTCCGCCGCAAGCCGAAGGAGTGGCTCTTCCCCGGCAACCGCTGGCACACATCCAGCCAACCTGTCACCACGAAGGTCCTGTGGAGTGCCTGCCAGATTGCTGCGCAACGAGCCGGCCTCGACAACAGGCGCATTCATCCCCACACGCTGCGTCATTGCTTCGCCACACACCTTCTTGAAGCTGGCGCCGATCTGCGCACCATCCAAATACTGCTCGGCCATCGCGACCTTGAAGTAACGACCGTTTACCTGCATCTGTCCCAACGGCATCTCAGCGCCACCGCCAGCCCGCTGGATGCACTGACGTTCTCATCACAAGGAGCACACCAGCACAGCTCATGAGCCGGCCTCTCCTGGAGATGGCCGACATCGTTCGCTACGCCGGGCAGGGCTTCATCGACCGCAGCCGCAAGTGGATCAACGGGCAACACCAGAAGGTGCTGACCGCCATCATGCGTTGCCGCACCGCCGCTCT
>DHWW01000107.1:0-1199 GCA_002413385.1 Granulicella sp. UBA5172 | reverse complement strand
AACAGACATTGCCCACGCTGCCAGGGCAACGCGCGCCGACGCTGGCTCCAGGCGCGCGAGCGGGAACTACTGCCCACTCGCTACGTCCACGCTGTCTTCACCCTGCCGCGCGAACTGGCTCCGCTCGCNNAGTTTCATCCTCACATCCACTGCGTGATTGCGGCCGGCGGCCTCGCTCCGGATCACTCAGGCTGGATCTCCGCCCGGCGTTCCTTCTTCCTGCCCATCGGCGTACTCAGCCGTGTCTTCCGCGGCAAGGTCTCCGCCGGGCTCCGCAAGGCCTTTCATCGAGGGGAGCTCCAGTTCCACGGCAGCCTGCTGCACCTTGCCGAACCATGCGCCTTCGCCGCCTGGCTGCGGGTACTGTTCCGCCACCACTGGGTCGTCTACTCCAAGAAGCCTTTCGGCGGCCCCGAATATGTGCTGCGCTATCTCGGCGCCTACACCCATCGCGTCGCCATCTCCAACTCCAGGCTGGTCGCTCTCTCCGACGGCAACGTCAGCTTCCGCTGGCGAGACTCCGCGCATGGCAACAGGAAGCGCGTCATGAGCCTGCCGGTCGACGAGTTCCTCCGCCGCTTCCTTCTGCACCTGCTGCCACGCGGCTTCGTGCGCATCCGCAACTTCGGATTCCTCGCCAACCGCAACCGCGCTTCACTCCTGCCGCTCTGCTTCCACTTCCTCAACGGCTCAGAGAAGATGTCTGCTGCTGCGCTGGCATCGCCGTCCACCGATCCGATTCACCCTCTCTGGAACTGCCCCGTCTGCGGCGGAACCATGCGCGTCGTCGAACGGCTCTCCGCGGCGCAACTCCTGCTCCGTTCTCCACCTCAACCAGACCGCTGCGCAGCATGAAGATCTATCCGCATCCCCGGCCTCTGCCCGTGCTTCGGCGCGCACGCAGATCCCTTGTCTCATCCGGCCAAAACCCCGCGGATGCAGCTCTTCCCAGACTCCCTATCGGGCCTCGGCGAGCCACTGCACCGCTCCATCCGGCCTTCAGAAAAACGGATCCTGCCCAACTCAGTCTTTGCCTGATCCCCCTGCACCCGCTCACACCGATTCAAAGTACATAGCCCTCCATGAGGGCGGCTTCCTTCAAGTCGCTGTATCAGAAGCGCCCCGCTAACTCCATGCCGCTGCCCACTGCTGCGCGACGGGGCGCTCCAGATACAGCACTAAGAGCCTGTTCACGATCT
>DHWW01000218.1:353-5955 GCA_002413385.1 Granulicella sp. UBA5172 | reverse complement strand
TCAGGCATAACTCCAACGACCTAAACTACGCCTTGCCCAAACACCCTGCGGCAAGGTAAAACAACCACGTCTCAGGCCAATCTCTATGGCCGGTTTTGAAGTGACCACGTATGGCCGCTTTTGAGGTGACCACCGAGGTCGAGCGCTCCAATCACCGCAACGTCGTCCCTGGTGCCTGGAGGGTGGAGGTCTCACCTTCTGCGCCTCAACTGGAAGATCACTTTCTGCACCTGTTTGAGATTAATGATCGTGGAAAGACGGGCCACCTCAGCATTGAGTTACTTCAGGGCACCGGTATTGCCGGAGCCGGATGCGCTGCAACCGGAGAGCCCGGTATCGCGGCCTTGTCCCCAAGAAGCGCCGCTTGATGATGTTGAGGCGACGCTTCCCTCATTTCCCTGCCATACCCTTTGGGTTGGGGGATTGGAAGCAGATCGGATCTACGATCTCGAACTTGCCGGCAGCAATCTTTCATCCGGAGATGCTGCTGCTCCCGGAGTCCCTTTGCTCTCACAACAAGTTCGCGCGAACCAGCATGGGGTCCTTCAAGTTAGATATGGCGTCGTCTCTTTTCCAGCCGCCAGCCGCATGCGTCTCCACACTGTCTGAGGGCGGTCCATGGGCTACTCAGAATCTGCCATGGCGACGCGGGAAAAATGATGTGACATCAAGCTATCGGGAAGCAAGAGAGCCTTATGGAAGGCCTCTTTTGCCTGATCGGGGCGATGCAGGGCAGCCTGGATAGTACCGATGCTGTACCACCACCATCCGGTGTAAGCGCTGGTATCAGTGGAGCGTTCGGCATCAGCCAACGCCTTCAGCTTTTGCTGCTGTTGCGAGGCATCATACGTGCCCAGTAGCTTTTCAGCCTTGGCCACCCACGCGGAATCTGCACTGTTTTTGCTGGCGGCAGCCTTCTGTAGCAGTTGCTCGGCCTGTTGGGGATGCTGGCAGGTCTTTGCAATGGCTGCCATTCTGACGTACGCCTGCGCAGCCGCCCCATTCACTACAAGGTCTGGTTGGTTGGCAGACTCTACAATATTGGTGCAGCGTCCGGATGCAGCCTCTGCCTCAGCCTGCATAAGTTTGATCTCGAAGAGAACCTGTTCCGCGCTCACTCCGCCCTCTTCGCTTGGTTAGAACCGATCCTTGAAGAGTGCCAGCGCCTGGTCGTATTGCCCCGCTTCAGCCCGCGTCAAAGCAAGTTGATAAACCAGATTCGCTGGCATGGTGACCGGCGCTGTATTGCCCGCAGCGGATGGATAGCTCCCCAGCGCCGCAGCGCGTTCCTTCGCCGACACACCAGTCAGACTCATCGCTTCATCCAGGCCTACATAAATATCGGCGTTCGTTGGATCGTTCTCCACGCCTTCGCGGAATGCCGCAAGCGCACGTTGCGGATCATCTTTGAGATGCAGCCATGCTTTTCCCCTATCGGCGTCAAGCACAGGCATCTTTGGAGAAAGACGCTTTGCCTCTGTCCAGTGTTCCATCGCCGGGTCGTACAACCCCTTGGAAAAGAGCAGCGTTCCCAGCAGATACTGCGCCGTTGCGTCGCTGCTGTTAGCTGCAAGCGCCGCTTCCAGGACGGTCCGATCCATTGACGACGATGGAAATACCAGGCTAGGCGACAGCTCTTCTGCTATCTGCCAGTTGCGCATGGACCCGTTACCGAGCTTCGCCCTACAGTATGCAGCGTAATAGAGAACCATAGGATTCTTCTGCGGCAGCACCGATCCAGGCTCGCTCTCATCGGCGGGGACCTTTGGATAGGTTCGTTCCAACATGGTCAGAGCTTTCTGGTAAAGCCCGAGGCTCATGTACTCAGTAGCGACTCGCAGAACACGATATGGATCGGCAGCCAGGTGAGGCAGATCAGGCGCACCTATCTCTTCTTTCGCAAAGTCATTCAGCGGCTCCATTGCCAGGTCAAGATGTGCAAGCTTGTCAGCTTGCATAATATCGCCTGCTGCTCGCGTGATCGCCTCCAGTTGCTCCTTCGCGCGGATGTCCAGCGGAGCCGCGTCCACCGCGTCTTTCAGAAATTTCTGCGCACCTTGTAAATCTCCCTGACGTGCTCGCAACTCCGCAATCCGTGCAGCTGCTCGCGCACGGAACTCAGCTTGGCGAAATGCAATCTCGTAAGCAACCTGGGCCTCGCGCATATGCCCCAGGCTCTCTTCGACGATTCCAAGGTAATACGCGATCTCTGCATTCGGCGTGTCTCGTTTCTGTACTGCTTGCAGTGACTTCTCTGCTTCCTCAAAGTGCTGTAGCGATGTTGCCAGTCGTCCAGCCGCCATTTGCAAGGTGAGGCTGTCAGGATACTTCGCCAGCGCCTCTTGATAGGTCTCAAGCGCAAGCAATGTCTTTCCGTTCAACTCCTGATCTGTGCCCAGCTTGAGCCATTCGTCTTCCGTCCTGCTGGCTGCCTCAGGAGTGCTATAAATCTGCTGCGGACCGACGTTGATCGTCGACTCCGGATCCCAATCGTATTGGCCGTCAGTATGCTGCAGCAGCATCTTCCCTTCACTATCCCGCAGTTCAAAAGTCACCTTCGCGGACTGGTCCTTGACCGACACCGAATGAAACCACGTCTTCTCCGGTGCCAGGTCGGCAGTTCCACTCCAGATAGTCTGAGCATCTTGCATCAACTTAATCTGCGCTCCGGGAATGCGCTCATTCACATTGAGAGCGGCAGACACGTCGGAGCCGTGTGATTGAAAAAAGACAACTCCTACTTTGTTCGCGCGAGAGATGCCCCCGGTACCACGCACCGGCATCCAGTATTCGCTAAAGCGGATAGTCTGGCCTGGATCGAGAAACGCATACGTCTCCTGATTGCGGAACACCCCCGCCTGCACCTCAACATAGGCGCTGTTGTTGTCCGAGAGAGCTTTTCGCCAAGCCAGGCCGGAGGCATCCGATCCCCATGACCATATCTTCTTCGCAGGCAATTCGCTGTATTCGGCGTAATGCACTGTGCCGGTTTTCGTCTCAGGATTCCAGATACCCATGAATGGTTCATGGCTTCCATGCACAAAAAACGACACGGGCCCATCGGTCTGATTTTTGATAAGGCTAAAGTCCTTCCCATCTGGAGCGATGGGCCAGTGATTGACCTGCGTAAAACCATGCGAGGCCACAAAGCGCATGGGGTATTCGATACGCGAATCGTCCCACACCTGGATACCCGCATTGTTCCACCAGTAGTAACGGTGGCGAACGTCGCTCCGGTTGTAGAGCGTGACCCGTTCTTCCAGCAGCGTCGAGGCCGGCCGAAGAACCAGCTCAACTCCCCACTGCATGCCGTACACGCGATCGATATTGCCCACCGACACCGACGCGCTTCCATCCGGGTGCGCTGCGTATGCGAAATCAACCGGCGACATAGAAACCCAGTTATGCGAAACCGGAAAGTTGAACTCCACACCAAACGCAGCCCACGCACCTCGATAGCCTATCTCTGCCTTCTTAATTGAGGGATTTGCATAGAACATCGGCTGGCCGCTGATCTTGTCGATGCAGGTGTAGACGTGGCCACCGATATCGGGGAGCACGGTGCACTTCAGGTATTCATTCTCCAGAAACACCGCCCGCCAGACGTGTTCCTCCTTCTGCCCCGTAAGATTTTTTCTTAACGTGTAGGGATAACTGAACTGGGTTGTCGAATAGGTATCAAACGGGGGGTTGGGGTCGGGTTGTCCCTCCTCATAGCTCGGCAGCGTGACACTACCTGTCCAGACCTTCACTTGAGCTGCAACAGACCCACACGCCACAATCAGGGTTCCCACAAGCACTACAACACAGGCAGAGATTATCTTCATAGACCTCACTTCATCACTTCGATGTCTCAGGTTCGGGCACAACCAGTTGGTGGACTGGAACTGCGGATCACGTTTTGCCGCATTGCTTACTTGCTTTTTGTTATGCTAAATTCTTTTTACTTACTTTCTGTCAAAGTTGCGCGTTTTGTCAACCTCCCAAACAGACCGAGGGAGCCAATGTCCCGACAAAGCCGAATCGAAAACGCGGTCATAAATCATGCTCTTCGATATTTAGGTGTCGTCCTCGCAATTGCCTGCCTGTTGATTGCGCCTAGGGTTGAAGCCAACTACCCCAAACCGTTCGCCCCGAACAAGCAAGCAAACTCCTCGCGGCGCGCGCAACTGGTTGAGGCAAACATCATTGCCGTCCAGGCGTACCAGATTATCCTTGCACGCAGCACGGGCGGCGCGTCGAACGCCTGTTATCCGGAGACCTCGCCCGATACAGCCACGTTGCAGGATCTTGTCAAACATCAGCAGTCTCTTCTGGCAGAGCCATCGGAGCAGGTTGCAAGATGAGCCGACTCTATGCAGAGTTCATTCGATCCCGCCAAAGACCTGCAGCCATTGCTCCAATCAAAACTGACGCTATCGCCCGATCTCCCGGTAAACGTCTTCACGCGATACCTTGAAGCGGAAGCGCCGGGTCAACCGGAAGAGAAGATTCGCGCTGTCGCAAACCTCTATCAAACAGTGCTTGAACTGGAACGCGACGGCGACCTGCTGCAGGACCTCTATCGCTTCTACATCGCACTCAAACTACCCGTATACGTTGGCCAACTCGCATCGAGATCAAAGTTCAGCGGCAACGCTCAGAACGTACCGATTCATGCTCTGATCTTTCTCCGTGCACGAGACTTGCTTTCAATTCTCTCCCGCGCCGCTGTCGGATCAATCCGCTCTCCGCGATCCAGGGATGCCAGCCGATGGCCGAGCTCTTGGTTGAACGCAGCGATCTGAGCACCTCGCGCCTGATCATGCTCTTCGAGAAGCCTCAGAGCCTCGCATACGACTTCGCTGGCCGAGTTGTAACGGCCAGAGCCGACCTTGGTGGATACAAATTGTTCGAGCTCAGGGGTGAGAGAGACATTCATGATTAGGGATATTTACTTGACGCCACCCGCCCCAAGATATAGTGTTCGGGGCCATGGGTGAGGATTATCCGAGAACATTGCTGGAGTTGGAGCAGAGATTTAGCACCGAAGAGGCCTGTGCCGAATACCTCGCGGCTCTGCGTTGGCCGGACGGATGGGCGTGTCCGAGGTGTGCAGGTGCGGATGCCTGGTCGGTTCGGCGGCACCGGCGGCGCCGCACTATGCGAAGGCGGGCAATGGACGCCGTCCGGTGGGGCTCCCACTGCGTGACCTCATCGACGGCGTTGAGGTGATAAAGCCCCTTTGCTCCGCCTCCCGGCCGATCCCCTTGATGCACCGTGTCCAGGCGCAAAAAACCGGGCTGGCCGTGCGGCTGAGGCTTGCGCCGCTCGCCGATCTGCACTGTCGTGGGGCGGGTTTTCGTGTAGTTGAGAAGCCGCTCGCGGTAGCGTTGGTGATGGCGCAAGTTATAAAGATGAGCGACCGAGATGGCCGCCAGCCGCGCATACTCGGGCTTGCCATAGATCTCGAATTCGCGCTCCAGAATGCGCCGTGTGGCTGGTCCGCTCAGCGTCTCATGCGCCTCATCGACGGTGGCCAGCAACTCGATGTCGGCTCGCGTGTAGCGCTCGGGAAAACGCCGCCGCCCTCTGTGCCAAGATGAGTGAGACAAGTAGGCCC
>DHWW01000218.1:0-215 GCA_002413385.1 Granulicella sp. UBA5172 | reverse complement strand
GATCATCGAGGTTCAAAAAAAAGTGGCTGCGCTGTTGGGCAACCCGATTCCGAACATCCAGATCGACGAGGAAAACTCATGAGCGCAGCTCTGGAGTTGGGTGAAAGCGTTGGTCAAGCGGCCGCCTGCCGCGCCCTCGGTGTGCCCCGTGCCTCGCTGTATCGGAGCATGCAGCCGGCCCCGTCGCGCCGGGTTCGACCCACGCCGGAGCGGGC
>DHWW01000057.1 GCA_002413385.1 Granulicella sp. UBA5172 | reverse complement strand
CTAGAGGTTATATAACCTATAAGTTAAATACGATTTCCAGGAATCACTTGTCAAGAGAAAACAGGAATTTACGTGATTTATTTGGGTTTGATTGCTGTGACTGCTACACGATTGGTGCAGTTGGGTGGGCGATTGTCTCGGGTCCGGTGATTTTAACGGCGTGGGGCGCCAGGAGTATCCATGTCCATCGGATGCCGATGCCGGCGAAGAAGAGAAGAAAGAGGGAGAGCTTGACCTGGCCGACGAAGAGGAGGAAGACGGGGCCGATGGGGAAGAGGAAGTAGGTCCAGGTGGGGAGGTTGGCTGCGCCAAACATCGCCCCTATCAGCGCGACCGTGATGGACGCGTAGGTCAGTGCTGCGGCGGTGAGCTGGTAGCGGCGGCCTCTGGCACCGGGACCGGCGATTTGCATTGTCCGTCCGATGACGTATCCCACGCCGATGGCTCCGAATGCGGTTCCGAGGCCCATTCCATGGTCGATCATGATGCGGAAGAGGAGCATGTAGAGGAGGCTTGATCCGATAGCGGCGACGGTGCCGAGGCGAAGGCTTCGCCAGAATGTGGCGCTCGAATCCGTTGGAAGGACACTGCGAAGATGGTCTGCGCAGACGGCGCAGGTGAGGTCGTCGTTGGTGCGATAGAACTCGCCCTTGATGCCTCGTCCGCAGAAGACGCAGTGGTCCAGGGCGACGGGTTCTGTGCCATATTCAGCGCGCTGGAAGTTGAGTTCGTTCAAGGGCATCGTGAGCGCAGACTAGCAGAAATTGCGGCAGTCTGACGGTTTTGGCGCCTGTCGTGAGAAAATAGTAGTAATGATCTCTGTCTCTAATATCACGATGCGCTATGGCGCGAAGCTGCTCTTCGAGGACGTCTCTGTGACGTTCACCACTGGCCGTCGATACGGTCTGACCGGTCCTAATGGGGCGGGTAAGTCTACGTTTATGAAGGTACTTACTGGCGAAATCGACGCCCAGAAGGGGTCGGTTGTGCGGCCCCGGAAGTTTGGCGTGCTGAAACAGGACCAGTACGAGTTTGACGCGTATCGCGTTGTAGATACGGTCATTATGGGCAACAAGGCGCTGTGGGCGGCGATGGAAGAGCGCGAGGTGATCTACAACAAGGCTGAGATGACCGATGAAGACGGTTCGCGGCTTGGTGAGCTTGAAGGCATTGTTGGGGATGAGGACGGCTACGAGGCCGAGACGAACGCGGCGGTGCTGCTCCAGGGGCTGGATATCCCGGACGAGTTGCACGAGCGGAAGATGAGCGAGCTGCAGGGTGGGCAGAAGGTCCGCGTGCTGCTGGCGCAGGCGCTGTTTGGAAATCCGCAGGCGTTGCTGCTCGACGAGCCGACGAACTATCTCGATCTTGAATCGATTCACTGGCTAGAGGACTTCCTCCTGCGCTACAACGGAACGGTCATCACCATCTCGCATGACCGCCACTTCCTCAACAATGTGTGCACACATATCGCCGATATCGACTATGAGACGATCATCACCTACAACGGTGGCTATGACGACATGGTGCTGCAGAAGACTTCGGTGCGTACTCGCATTGAGAGCCAGAACGAGCAGCGTGAGAAGAAGATTGCGCAGCTGAATGATTTCATCGCGCGATTCTCGGCTGGTACTCGCAGCTCGCAGGTGAACTCGCGCAAGAAGGAAGTCGAGCGGCTGGCGACGAGTGAGCTGGCGCGGTCCAACATCGCGCGCCCGTTTATCAGCTTCAAGATGGAGCGGCCTTCGGGCAAGACGGTGCTTGAATTTGAGGGCGTGAATAAGAGCTATACGCAGCCGAATGGCAAGACGGAACACGTCATCAACAACTTTTCAGCGTCGGTTACGCGCGGAGACAAGGTGGTGTTGATCGGGCGCAACGGCCAGGGCAAGACGACGCTGCTGAAGGCGCTGCTGGCGAATGGTCCGGGAGTTGAGGAGACAGATGTTTCGATCGATTCAGGCTCGGTGAAGTGGGGACACGAGGTTTCGATAGGGTACTTTGCGCAGGACCACAAGGGCTCGATCCAGCTGGGAATGACGGCGCAGGACTGGCTGCATCAGTACGATCCGAAGGCGGTGAAGGAAGACATCCGCGGGATTCTCGGACAGATGCTGTTCAAGGGTGAAGAGGGTCTGAAGAAGACGGATGCGCTCTCCGGCGGTGAGGCTGCGCGGCTGCTTTTCTGCAAGATCATGTTGCAGAAGCCCAACGTGCTGGTGCTCGACGAACCAACAAACCATCTGGATCTGGAGAGCATTAACGCGCTGAACCAGGCGATTCAGAAGTACGAGGGAACGGTGTTTCTGGTGACGCACGATCAGGACTTGATTGAAGAAGCCGGGACGCGGATCTGGCACTTCGAAGGCGGCCCGAAGGACTTCCATATTACGGACCACAAGGGACCGTACGAGGAATATCAGCAGCAGATGGCGATGACTGCCAAGTAGTCGCATCAGGGATACAATCGTTGCCATGGATATCGGACAGAAGATCACCGCGCAGAAGAACGTACTTGGCCAGTCGCTTGAGACCTGCGGGAGCGACCCCTTGACGGGCTTTTACCGCGATGGCTGCTGCAATACCGGGCCCGACGATCTGGGCGTGCATACGGTTTGCTGCATCGTTACGGAGGAGTTTCTTGCGGCTTCTGCAGAGCTTGGCAATGACCTCTCAACGCCGATGCCGCAGTTCGGTTTTCCGGGCTTGAAGCCGGGTGATCGATGGTGTGTCTGTGCCGCTCGATGGCTGCAGGTGCAGCGTGCCGGAGCCCCCTGTCCGGTGGTGCTTGAGGCGACGCATGAGGCGACGCTGGAGATCATTCCGTTCGAGATCTTGCTGCAATATGCGGTGATCCCCAAGATGCTGCANNCTATCGCGGCTATGCGGCCTGGCCGCCGATGACCTCTTTGGCATCCGCGAGGGTTACTTTGACGTTCATTTTCATCTGGCCACGGTAGATGGTCAATACGACCGTGTCACCGGCGTGATGGGCGTTGAGGTCATTCGACAGATCCTGCGGAGTCGTAATCTCCTGGCCGTCAAAGCCGACAATCAGGTCTCCGCCGAGCATGACCTGGGTGTTGCCTTTGTATGCTAACTGCGTGCCTCCTCGGAGGCCGGCGTGCTGTGCGGCACCACCAGGCAGGACGCGCTCGATGAGGATGCCATAGTCGGCGGGAAGACCGATCTGTTGCGCTTCATCGGGGCCGATGGGGAGGGTGACGATGTCCAGGGAGGGGCGGCGGGTGCGACCGTAACGCATGAAATCTTCGAGGACTGCTTTGGCTGTCGAGATGGGTATGGCGAAGCCGATGCCGGCCGATTGGTCCGCGCCACCATTGGGGTTTGACGCGATCATGGTGGTGATGCCAATGACGTCGCCGTGCGAGTTTAGGAGGGGGCCACCGGAGTTGCCGGGGTTTACCGAGGCGTCGGTCTGGATGGCGTCCTCGATGCGATTGCCCTGAGGGCAGTTGCACGGAGCGGATGGCGGAGATGATGCCGCGGGTCATGGTGCCGGAGAAGCCGAAGGGGTTGCCGATGGCGTAGACACGCTGGCCGACGGCGAGGCTGGTTGAGTCCGCAAGGGTTGCAGGCTGAAGGTTTTGCGCGTCGTGAATCTGGAGCAGGGCGAGGTCGTGGACGTGGTCGACGCCGATGACGGTGGCCTTGAATTTCTTCTTATTCCATAGGGTTACTTCGACATTCTGGGCGTTGTCGATGACGTGGTTGTTGGTGAGGATGT